>NZNW01000108.1 GCA_002695065.1 Salinicola sp.
ACGCCGATGAAGGTCGACATCGCGTCGAAGAAGGTGGTGAACAGGATCACGAAGATGAACGGCCAGTAGGCCACCGCCAGCGCACCGACGAAGTCGACCTGCCACAGCGCCCCGAAATCCGGCCAGGCAAAGATGCCCTGGAAGTTGACCAGCGTCGGCGCCCCGGTGGGCGACATGGCACTGGCATCGCCCCACAGCCGGCCGATGGGAATGGCGAGTATCGTGGTGACGACGATCCCCAGGATCAGCGCGCCCTGGACGCGACGAGCGACCAGTACGGCGGTGATGCCCAACCCGATCAGGAACGTCACCAGCGTCGGCGTCATCTTGCCCAGACCGACGACCGTCGCCGGATTGGAGACCAGCATCCCGGCATTGACCAGGCCGATGACGGTGATGAACAGGCCGATGCCACAGGCGATGGCATGACGCAGCGTCGCCGGAATGGCGTCGACCACGTAGCGGCGCACGTTGAACAGCGCCAGGATCCCGAACAGCACGCCGGACCAGAACACACAGCCCAGCGCGGTCTGCCACTCGATGCCCGCCCCCAGCACCATGGTGTAAGTGAACAGCGCGTTGATCCCCATACCCGGCGCGACCAGGATCGGGTTGCGCGCGTAGAGCCCCATCATCACGCTGCCGAAGAAGCTGATCAGCACCGTCGCCGTCAGGGCGCCGGCAAACGGCACGCCGGCACTGGAGAGGATCGAAGGATTGACCACGATGATGTACATCGCCGCCAGGAAGGTCGCGACACCCGCCAGCACTTCGGTCTTCACCGTCGTTTCCAGCGAGCGCAGAGAGAACATTTTTTCGAGCACGCAGCAATCTCCTGGCCATGATGATTGTTATTGATGACGCGAACCGGTCGCGTCCGTGAATTTTGTATACGAAGTTGATTTCAATAAAAAGGTCTGGGCGAAACTTCTTGTAAAAAAGCCGAGAGGCCAAGCCGAGCGGCGCGCAGTATAACGAATCCGGTCGATGGCGCCACCCGCTACCTAGTGCCGGGTGCATGTGCCATCATCACGGGGATCGCCAACATAACCACGCCAGGAGTCGCCCATGAGCTCGGAAATCCCCCAGCTGCCGCTGATTCTGGAGCCGGCCACGCTAGCCCACCACCTCGATGACCCGAATCTGCTGATCATCGACGTACCGCTCAAGGCAGAGAGTTACGACTCGGGTCACGTGCCTGGGGCTATCTTCCTCGAGTCCCGGCGTCTGCTGGCCGGCAGCGGCGACGTACCCAACGATGTGCCCTCAGAAGCCGATCTGAGTGCACTGTTCTCCGAACTCGGACTGACCCCGGAGACCCACGTCGTCGCCTATGACGATGAGGGCGGCGGCTGGGCGGGTCGCCTGCTGTGGACGCTGGAGCTGATCGGGCATCGCCGCTACTCCTATCTCAATGGCGGCATCCATGCCTGGCGGGCCGAAGGCCAGCCGGTCTCCACGACGCCGGATTCGCCGACCCCCAGCGAGTACGAAGCGGCCTACCTCAATCCCCAGGTCCAGATCCGGCGCGAGGAGTTGCTGGAGCGCCTTGGCGACCCGGCGCTCGCCATCTGGGACGCCCGCTCCATGGATGAGTATCGCGGCCTCAAGGGCGACAACCGCAAGCTCGGGCATATTCCCGGGGCGGTCAATCTGGACTGGCTGGAGGTGATGGACAAGGATCACGACCTGCGTCTGCGCGACTACGCCGAGCTCGTCACCGAACTGGAGGCACGCGGCCTGACCCAGGACAAGGAGATCGTCACACACTGCCAGACCCACCACCGCAGCGGTCTGACCTGGCTTGCCGCCAAGGCACTCGGCTACGACAACGTCCGCGCCTACCCCGGCTCCTGGAAGGAGTGGGGCAACCGCGACGATACCCCCGTCGAGAAATAGTACTAGTCGCTCGTAGCTCGTAGCTCAGTCTATTGCGCGGACCGAGGACTCTCGCTACCTTGTCCGCCTTCCGTCAGTCCCTCTTCTTTCACCGGGGTCGTTATCGTGGATCGCCAGGAACTCTTCGCCAGAATTCAGTACCCGCTGCCTCAGCATGCGATCTCGCGACTGATCGGCCAAATCGCCGATAGTCGGATCCCTTGGGTCAAGGACCTGTTCATCCGGCGCTTCATCCAGACCTACGGCGTCGACATGAGCCAGGCCTTGCAGCCGGATCCTGGCGCCTATGCCTGCTTCAACGATTTCTTCACCCGCGCGCTCAAACCCGAGGCCCGCCCCATCGGCGAAGGCCTGGTGTCTCCCGCCGATGGCGTGCTGTCACGCTACGGTCGTATCGAACACGGCACCCTGATCCAGGCCAAGGGCCAGACCTACTCGCTCGGCGCCCTGCTGGGCGGCGACGTCTCGCGCGCGGCGCCGTTTCGCCAGGGCAGCTTCGCCACGGTCTATCTATCGCCCAAGGATTATCACCGGGTACATATGCCGATGACCGGCACACTGCGTGAGATGACCTACGTACCCGGACGGCTGTTCTCGGTCAACAGCGCCACCGCCAACCATGTTCCGGGGCTGTTCGCGCGCAACGAGCGACTGGTCTGTCTCTTCGATACCGAGCACGGGCCGCTGGCCATGGTGCTGGTCGGCGCGATGATCGTGGCCGCCATCGAAACCACCTGGGCCGGTCAGGTCACGCCGCTGAGCGGGCGCATCCAGACGACCCGCTTCGACGAGCCGATCGTGATCGAGAAAGGCCAGGAGATGGGCCGCTTCAAGCTCGGCTCCACGGTGGTGATGTGCCTGGGGAGAGAGACCGCCTTTGGCAACTTCGATCCCGAAGGCAGCCCGATCAGCATGGGGCAGACGATGGGCGCCCTGCCAGGGACAGCCTGAACCGACTGGCGCCGGCTATCAGTCGAGCCGGCCCCGCACATAGGGCCCCAGCGCCCGATCGATGACCGCTTCGACGAAATCCTGGTCGATCTCGCAAAAGGAGACCGACAGCCGGTAGTAGACCGCGCCGTAGATCAGATCCATGCTCAGGTCCGGATCGATCTCCGGGCTGAGCTCGCCTCGCTCGACGGCACCGACGATGGCTTGCCGGCCCATCTGGCGACGCGGTCCGATCCAACGCTCGACGAAGGCACGGCTCAGTACGGGGTCGGATTGGGCGGCGCCCAGCAGATACTGCAGCAAGCGGCCATGAGGGCCGTTGAGAACCTCGGCCAGCGCCAGCACGCTGCGCCGGAAACTGGCAACGACGGGCAGTTCGTCATCGTAGGCGATGCTCGGCCCTACCGCTTCCAGAAAGGCATCCATGACGATGGCAACCGCATTTGGCCAACGTCGGTAGATGGTCGACTTGGCCACGCCCGAGACGCTGACTATCCGCTCGACGGTGGCATGGTGAATTCCTCCCTCCAGCGCCAGTTCCAAGGCTGTTCGCATCACCTCGGCAGAAGCCGTGGCGCTGCGTGGCCGACCTGGGCGTGCAGGAGAAACGACGGGCATGGAAGACATCCTTGTCAAAAACAGCTCCTGAAAGATACGATAATATAGGATACGCAGCGTATCGTATCATTTTTTAGTAAAAAACTGTTACTCCTGCCGCGACCCAGATCCCGCCGACCTCGTTGTCACGGGCATCCCATCGTCGTTCGACACGCATTACTGCTCGAGGCCTCATCATGGAGAGTTATGATGGAGAGTTATGACGTCACCATCGTCGGAGCCGGCCCCGCCGGACTGGCCGCCGCCCAAAGACTCTCTGGTCAGGGACGTCGGGTACTTCTCATCGATCGAGGTCCGGATATCTCGAGGCGCGACAGAAGCGACGAAGCCAATCTGACTCAAGGCCAAGGCGGGGCCGGACTCTACTCGGACGGCAAGTTCTCGTTCTTCCCATCCGCAACGCGGATATGGCAATTGCCGGAACGCGAGGCCTTGCATCGCGCTTACGCCTGGACCTGTGAGCTGCTCGAATCCTACGGCATGCAGACGCCACCGTTCCCGGACAGAACCGACGTCTACACGCCGGAGGAGGGCCGCTGGAATCTGAAGGACTACCCCTCCCGCTACCTGCCGCTGCAGGCGCGGGAGGAGATGGTATTCGGCCTGGTCAATGGCGTCGATATCGACATCCTGACCGGAACCTGCGTGACCTCCCACCGCTACGACGCCAACGAGCAGCGCCATCACCTGCAATTGGAAGGTCCCGACGCAGCGCCCGGCGCGCTTGTCAGCAGGACAATGATCTGGGCCACAGGGCGTTTCGGCGCACTGGACATGGGCAACATCGAGAAGGTCTTCCGCCGCCTGGAAGTCGGCTTCCGTATCGACCAGCCCAGCGAGCAGGCCTTCTTCCAGACATTCTCCAATCTCGATCCCAAGCTGACGCTGCAGACGGCCGAAGACGGTATCGAATGGCGCACTTTCTGCGCCTGTCGCAACGGCACCACCGTGCTGACCCGAACGCAAGGCCTGTGGACGGTATCGGGACACTCGGACGGCCCTCCCACGGCGCGCTCCAATGTCGGTTTCAATACGCGCATCCTCGACGAATCGATGGCGCGGGAGGCGATCTCGGCATTACAGGACGCCATGGCCGAGCGGGACGCCTACTTCGAGATCCCCCTGTCGGCATGGCTGGAAGAGGACGCAGAAACCATGGCCCGGATGCGACGCCTCTATGGCGACGCCGTGGCGTGTGCGATGTTGCAGGGGCTGCGCCAGCTCGTCGACAGCTTCCCCCGGATCGAACATGAAGCGACGCGCCTGATCGGCCCGACCCTCGAGGGCGTCGGCTGGTATCCCGGCGTCGACGGCCACCTGCGCCTGCCCGGACAACCGACCTGGGTGGTCGGTGACGCCTGCGGGCTGTTCCGGGGCATCGTGGCCGCCTTCATCAGCGGCCACTATGCGGCCAGCGCAGTGCTGTCGACCTTGTCGGAAGCGTCGCTACAGGAGGAACCGCTCTGATGGCTGCCCCCGTTTCCCGCGTGGGTGTCGGTGTCATCGTCACCCGCCCCGGCGGCGACCTGCTGCTCGGCTACCGTATCAAGGCCGGAGAGACACCCACCTGGTGTCTTCCCGGTGGACACGTCGAACCCGGGGAGACCTTCGAGGCCGCGGCACTGCGGGAACTGCACGAAGAGACCGGCATCGTCACTCGGCAGCCGGTAGAGATATTCGCCTTCCTGCAACAACTGGACAGCGACCGCACCGCGATCACCGGCGCGGCACTGATTTCACTCGGCGACGAAATCGCCGAGCCCCGCGTAACCGAGCCGGATGTCTTCGATCGCTGGACGTGGTTTCCGCAAAAGGAGCTCCCCACGCCGCTGTTTCCGGCCAGCGACGCCATGCTCAGCCTGTGGCAGGATAGGCCCTGCCCCGAAGGCTGGCGTATCTATCGCGTCGACTAAGCGAGGCATTACCCTCATTTTCGAACACTCAGGGAGCAACCGATGCCACTGGAAATCTCCCGCAACGTGTCGATCCCCGACAACGAGATCGAACTCATCGCCGTACGCGCCCAGGGTGCCGGTGGCCAGAACGTCAACAAGGTCTCCTCGGCGATCCACCTGCGCTTCGACATCCGCGCCTCCAGTCTGCATCCCGGATTCAAGGAGAAGCTGCTGGCCCTGAGTGACAAACGCATCACCCGCGACGGCGTCATCGTGATCAAGTCGCAGGAGCACCGCACCCAGGAGCTCAACCGGGAAGCGGCACTCGTTCGTCTGAAACAGCTGATCAAACCCGTGCTCTACGGCGACAAGCCACGCCAGGCCTCCAAGCCCAGCCGCAGCGCCAAACGCAAGCGCGTCGACAGCAAGACCCGTCAAGGGCAGAAAAAGCGCCTGCGCGGACGCGTCGATGACTAGATCGAGCGACAATTCCACACGCTAGCGATCAGCGCAGCACCGCCATCAGCCCGGCCATCAATCTCGAGCGCTCGACCAGACTGTCGACCTCGATATGCTCGTCCAGCGTGTGGATTCCTGCACCGCGCACGCCTAATCCATCGAGCGTCGCCAGCCCCATCGCACCGGTGAAGTTGCCGTCGGAGCCGCCACCGCTGCTGGCGTGCGGCAGCGGCATCTTCAGCTCATCGGCAACTCTACTGGCCTGGGCGTAGAGCGATAGCGTCGCCTGGCCCGCTTCCCATACCGGCCGAACCACACCGAGCTTGACCTCGAAGCCGATCCCGTCGGCATCGCGCCGGGTGAGCGCCAGCATGCGTTCGATACCGCGATCCAGGTCGGCCTGACGCTTGGCCATGCTCAGCGCCTCGCCACGGCAGCTCGTCGAGACACAGTTGACCCATTGACCGCCCTGTACCACGCCAACACTGAAGGTGCAGTCATCGTCGGTCATCGACTCGATCTCGGGAATTCGTGCAGCCATCTCGCGAATCGCGGAATGGCCATCCGCCAGCGCCGCCCCGGCATGGCTTGGCCGACCGTGAGCGAGCAGCTCGAAACGCGCGATCGCATAGCGCCCGGTGATTACGCCATTGCCCGCGCGCGCCGGTTCCGGAACCAGGATGTAACGATGCCTCGCCGCTTCCCGCTCGATCAGTTCGCGGGTGCCGGGGCTGCCGATCTCCTCGTCGCAGGTCAGCAGCACGTGAATCGGCAGCGCCATGTCGACCCCCGCCTGCTGAAGCGCAACCACGGCGCGAAGCGCCGCATAGGTGCCGCCCTTCATGTCACAGATTCCGGGGCCATAACAGCGATCACCGTCGCGCCGAAACGGCAATGTCTCCAGCGTGCCGACCGGATGGACGGTATCCAGATGCGCCATGATCAGGATGCCGCCTTCAGCCTGCCTCGGATGTGGAAAGCTCGCCTTGAGACAGTCGCCCAGCCCCGCAGGCCCGGAAACGCGTTCGACGCTCGCCCCCATCGCCACGAGATCGTCCGAGGCCAGCGTCATCATGCGATTGACGGCATCGATATCGAAGGTCGGACTCTCGCATTCGACCCAGCGCTTTAGCCCGGCCAGCATGTCATCGATATCTAATTCGAGGGTGGCGGCGAGACTCATGCGCTCACCGCCTGGGTAGCGCTCATCTCCACCGGTTCGTTGAGACGACGTTCAGCGATCCGCGCCAGCAGGCTTGCCCCGACCGGCAGGATCCCGTCGTCAAGCACGAACGCCGGATTGTGCACCGGAATATCGCCGGCATGGCCGACCCAGCAGTAGGAACCCGGCACAATTTTCAGCATGTCGGCGAAATCTTCGCTACCCATCGCCGGTCGGCCGAGATCGGCCACGTTGGCATCACCGACGATATCCCTGGCCGCGGCCGCCAGCGCTTCGGTCTGCTCGGGATGATTCTCCAGCACCGAGAAGATATTGCGGATATCGACCTCTATCTCGACGCCGTAGGCGTTGGCCAGGCCGGCTGCCAGTTCACGGATGCGCTCGTGAATCAGTGCGGCAACGTCGTCGTCGAAGGTGCGAATGGTGCCGGAGAGTGTGGCCGACTGGGGAATCACGTTATAGGCGGAGCCGGAGTGCAGCTGGGTGATCGACACCACCGCTGCGTCCAGGGGATTGACGTTGCGGCTGACGATGCTCTGCATGGCCTGGGAGAGCTGCGTCGCCACCACGATCGGATCGCGGGCGTTGTTGGGCTGCGCGCCATGACTGCCCCGACCGCGAATGACGATATCGAAGAACTCGGCGCCTGCCATCGCCTTGCCGGACATCACGCGGACCTGTCCATGATCGAGATGCGGCGCGTTATGCAGCGCATAGACCTCGTCGCAGGGGAAGCGCTGGAACAGCTTCTCGGCGATCATCGCCCGCGCGCCGCCCAGCCCCTCCTCGGCCGGCTGGAAGATCAATATCGCACGACCGGAGAAATCCCGAGTCTCGGCAAGATAGCGCGCCGCGCCCAGCAGCATGGTGGTATGGCCATCGTGGCCGCAGCCGTGGAATCGCCCAGGGCTCAGTGAGGCAAACGGCAGGCCCGTCTCCTCGTCCATCGGCAATGCATCCATATCAGCGCGCAGCCCCACGCTCTTGCCCGGCCCATGCTTACCCTCGATCACACCGATCACCCCGGTCCCGCCGATGCCGGTATGGACCGCGATGCCCAAGCGTTCGAGATAGGCACTGACGATTCCGGCCGTGCGCAGCTCCTCGAAGCCGATCTCGGGATGGGCGTGAATGTCGTGACGAATCTCGATCAGTTCGTCGGTAAAGCCATCGATACGGGGCAACGTAGTCATGAGAACTCCTCGGTAGGGGAAACATCGGCATTGGCATAAGTCGCGCTCAGGCGGGTTCGACGACAGGGACGAAGGGCCTGCCGAGAGGCGACGTCCGGATGCCTGGGCGAAGGCGTTGCCACGGTAGATCGGCCGGATCGACGGCCATCGGTCCGGGGGCGGCACAGACCAGAATCGTCTCAGCGATCGGGGCGAAGTCGGCGCGAAAATGGACCGAACTCTTGTTGACCAGAATGGCCTGTTCGAGCGGTTCGATGCCCACCGAACGGTACATCGCCAGATCGGCCATCTGGGCCTTGCGGCTGACCACGACGATCCGCACCTCGTCGATTCGTAGACACGCTGACGACCCCATGTCGAGGCGGCCGCCTCCATAGTAGGGGCCCGGGGCAACGAAACGGCCGTCGGAGAGCGCCTCGATCGTGAATGCCGCCTCCAGCGGCGAGTCGCCGGGCACGCCGGAGCGTCCGCCCAGCGCCAGCCGGACGACGGCGCCGACACCCGCTTCGTGCGCCGCTCTCGCCGCCGCCGGATCGAACACGTTGCCGATCGCCGCTCGCCGGGCCCGACAGGCGACGAGCGCCTTGAGCATGCCCACGGTGTCGGAATTGCCGCCGGCGCCAGGATTGTCCTGGGTGTCGGCGATCACCACCGGCCGGGCAGCGTCTTCCGCCAGCCGCATCGCCTCGCGCACCCCCTCCTCCGGTTCGAACACCCGCCCCGAGAATGCCGATTCCTGGGCGGCGACGAGCGCCGTCAACGCGTCGGCAGCCGCATCGGCACTGGCCTGATCCATTCCGTAAACGATGACGCTGGGGCCGCAGTGGGCGAAGTCCGCCGCCGGGAATCCGGTCAGGAAAGAGATCGAAGGGAGCGATTCGCTCTCCATCGCCGTGACTTCGGCATAGAGCGAACGGCAGGGCTCTTCAGCCGTGCACTGCCAGGCGATCGGCATCAGGAAATCGAGCTGACGAAACGCCTTGGCCGGGCGCTTGTCACTTGCCAGCAGCACCGCCATGGCGGCGGCACAGCGGGCGCCGGTCTCCGCCATATCGACGTGGGGATAGGTCCGATAAGCGATCAGCCTATCGGCCTGCTCGACCATCGTCGGCGTCACGTTGCCATGCAGATCCAGCGAGACGACGATCGGGACCTCGTCACCCACTAGCCCCCGCACACGGCTCAGCAACTCGCCCTCGCCATCGTCGAGATGCTCGGCGACCATCGCGCCATGAAGGTCGAGATAGACACCGTCGAGCGGCATGGCTTCCCGCATGCCCGACAGTAAACGTAGGACGATGCGCTCGAAAGCATCCTCGGTGACGTGCGCCGACGGACTCGCCGCCGTCCAGAGCGTCGGGATCAGCGTCCATGCCCGGGACTCGGCAGCGTCGACAAAACCGCACAGACCGATATTGCTGTCGGCGACGGCCGCGAAGATGGCCTCGCCTTCGCTCAGCGGCGGTGCTCCGCCACCACGCAGGAAATCCTCGTAGGTCGCCGGGCTGGGGGCGAAGGTGTTGGTTTCATGGAGAAAACCGCCGACGGCAATACGGGGGATCGACATGCACAATTCCTTTAATACTGAGTCCTTGAATACTAAGCCCTTGAATACTCAGCCCTTGGATACCGAGTTTTTGGACGACGTGTCTTTAGGCAGTGAGAACCACCTGACGGCATCGACCACACGGCCGGTGCCGTAAAAAGCCCGATCATCGGGCGGTAGCGGTTACCGGCGACGTCTCTTCGAACACGCTTTTCAGCGGCCGGAATCCCGCGAAATCCCAGTGTCGACCGGGCGCCGCCAGCATCAGCGAGCGGGTGTAGGCATGCTCAGGCGCCCCTAACACGCGGCTCGCCGGGCCATACTCCACCACCACGCCCTTCTGCATCACCATTACCTCGTCGCAGATCTGGGCAGCGACACGCAGGTCGTGAGTAATGAACAGCACCGCGACGCCGAGCCGGCGCTGAATGTCGTCGAGCAGCCCGAGCACCTGGGCCTGCACCGAGACGTCCAGCGCCGACACCGCCTCATCGGCGACCAGCACGTCGGGCTCCATCGCCAGCGCCCGGGCAATGGCGATGCGCTGACGCTGGCCACCCGAGAACTGATGGGGATAGCGAGCCAGCGCGTCCTTCGGCAACCCCACCAGCTCCAGCAGCTCGGCGGCACGCGCCAGCGCTTGCTCGCGTGGGGTGCCGTAGTTGACCGGTCCCTCGATCAGGCTGGTGCCGATGGTCAGACGCGGATTCAGCGATCGAAACGGATCCTGAAAGATCATCTGTATCCGCTTTCGATGGGGTTTCAGCGCCGCCCTGCCGAGACTGGCGATATCCTTGCCCATGACCCGCACGCCCCCGCCGGTCGGCTCGATCATGCGCATCACGCAGCGGGCCACGGTCGACTTGCCGGAGCCGCTCTCGCCGACGATGCCCAACGTTCGCCCGCGAGTCAGCGCGAAGTTGATATCGCTGGCCGCCAGTGTCTGGGCGGAAGCCTTGCCAGCGAGCCGGGCCCAGCGCGAGGCTTGCCCATAGCGCTTCTCGAGTTCGATCGCTTCCAGCACGATCTCCCGATCCGCCACCTCACGCGATGCCCGGGGCCGCAGGCTCGGCACCGCGGTGAGCAGCTGGCGGGTGTAATCCGTCGTCGGTCGACGCAGCAGCGCGTCGATCGGCTGGGTCTCCACCACTTCGCCGTGGCGCATGACACAGACGCGGTCGGCGATGTCCGCGACGACCCCCATGTCGTGGGTGATGAACAGCACCGACGTACCGTGCCGCTCCTGCAACTGTTTGATCAGCTTGAGGATCTGCTTTTGCGTGGTGACGTCCAGCGCCGTGGTGGGCTCGTCGGCGATCAGCAGCTTGGGTTCGAGGACCAACGCCATGGCGATCATGATGCGCTGGCGCTGGCCACCGGAGAGCTGATGCGGCCAGCTGGCATGGACCCGTTCGATATCCGGCAGTTGGACCTGATCGAGCATATCGAGCACGCGATCGCGTCGCTGCCTGGCGGAGAGCCCTCTCTGGTGCATGACCAGGACTTCCTCGATCTGCTCGCCGACTCGCATCAGCGGATTCAGGGCGGTCATCGGCTCCTGGAAGATCATCGCCATGCGGCTGGCCCGCAGATCCCTGAGCCGCGTCGGGGAAGCCTCGAGCAGCGAATCACCCTCCAGCTCGATGCGCCCGCCGACCGCTTTCAGGCTCCCCTTGGGCAGCAGCCCCATCACAGCCAGCGAGGTCACCGACTTGCCGGAGCCGGACTCCCCCACCAGGCAGAGCGTCTCGCCCGGCGCGATCGCGAAATCGATGCCCTTGAGAATGGGCTTGGCCGGCGACGACTGCGTTGCAACTTGCAGCCCACGGATATCGAGTACCGGCGCCGGCGCGGCCCCGGATGGAATGAGGTCATCGCTCATTGCGCAGCTCCTCGTTTCTGCAGCCGGGGATCGAGACGGTCACGCGCGGCATCGCCGAGCAGGTTGATCGACAGGATGCAGACCGACAGCAGTATCCCGGGCCAGAAGATCAGCGACGGCTTGATCAGGAAATAGGTCCGCCCCTCCGCCATGATGTTGCCCCAGGTTGGCGTCTCGGTGCCGATCCCGGCGCCCAGGAAGGAGAGGATCGCTTCGGTCAGGATCGCCGAGGCGCAGATATAGGTACTCATCACGATCAGCGGCGCCAGCGTGTTGGGCATGAGGTGCCGCCACATCACCGTGAACAGGCTACTGCCCAGCGAGACCGCGGCTTCAACGTAGGGCTCCTCCCGTGCGGAGAGCACCACAGAGCGCACCAGGCGCACGACCCTCGGGATTTCCGGAATGGTGATCGCCGCCATCACCGTCCACAGATTGGCGCTGACCAGCGAGACGATGGCGATCGCCAACAGCACGCTGGGAATCGCCATCAGCCCATCCATGACGCGCATGATCACGGCATCCAGGCCACGAAAGAAGCCGGCGAGAATCCCCAGCGGCAGGCCGACGACGACACTGATCAGCGCGCTGCCGATCCCCACCATCAGCGAGACCCGAGCACCATAGAGCACCCGCGACAGCAGATCGCGGCCATAGGCGTCGCTGCCCAGCCAGTATGCCTCGCCGGGTGGCTTGAGACGGTTGGCCGGAGACATCTCGAGCGGGCCGTGGGGCGCCAGCCACGGCGCGAGAATGGCGACGATCACGATCAGCGCGAGACAGACGGCGGCGACGATCACCGCCCAGCCGGGACGTTGACGCGGCAGCCACCGCAGCCGACGTCGAGACGGCTTGGCGACGGCTGCACCGGGGGATGCATGAGGGGATGTCAGGCTCATTGGTAGCGAATCCTCGGGTCGAGCAGCGCATAGGAGAGGTCGATGGCCAGGTTGATCAGCACATAGACACCGCTGGTGACCAGGATCAGCCCCTGGATCACCGGGTAGTCGCGCGCAAGAATTGCATCGACGGTCAGCCGGCCGAGCCCGGGAATGTTGAACACGCTTTCGGTCACCACCACCCCGGTGATCATCAGCGCGAAGCCGGTTCCGATCACCTCCAGAATCGGCACGCCGGCATTGCGCAGCGCGTGCTTGAACAGCACCCGCTTCTCACTGGCGCCCTTGGCGTGGGCAGTACGCACGAAGTCCTCTCCCAGCACGTCGAGCATGCTGGCACGGGTCATCCGGGCGATCAGCGCGATGTAGATCGTCGACAGCATCAGTGCCGGCAGAATGGCGTGCCTTATGAAAGGCCCGAAACCCTCCTCGGAGACACGCTTGAAGCCCTGCACCGGAAGCCACCCGAGGTCGATGGCGAAGATCTTGATCAGGATGTAACCGATCACGAAAACCGGCACCGAAAAGCCCAGCACCGAGACCGACATCACCACGTTGTCGATCAGACTCCCGTGCTTCCAGGCCGCGATGACGCCCATCGGCACCGCCACGACCACCGACAGCACGATGCTGAGCAGTGCCAGGCTGACGGTCGGCTCGAGGCGCTGCACCATCAGTTGCGTCACCGGCAGGTTCGACATCAAGGAGGTGCCGAAATCGCCGCGCAGCAGCTCACCGCCCCAGTTGAAGAATTGCAGGTAGATCGGCTGATTCAGCCCCAGGGTTTCACGGATGCGATCCAGCTGTTCCGGCGTGGCCATATCGCCGGCAATGATCGCGGCGGGGTCGCCCGGCGAGAGCCGCAGCAGCAGGAAGACGAACAGCGCCACCACCACCATGACCGGCACTGCCGCCAGCGTTCGACGCAGACAGTAGCTGAACATGAGCGTACTCCGTTGCAGTTCGCGGCAGGCATGGAGCGCGACGGCGATCGCGCTCCAGCCCCTTTACTCGGCCTTGGTGATATTCCAGAACACCGGCACCGGCGAGTGAAGAATGCCGGACAGGTCGTTGTTCCAGGCCGCGGGGATCGAATATTCGCCCAGCGGGATGTAGGTCACCTGTTCGAAGGCGTGCTGCTGAATACGCTTGGCGATCGCCTTGCGGTCCTCGGCGTTGGTCGCCTTGGCGAACTCGTTGCGCATCGATTCGAGTTCGGGGTCGTCCGGCCAGCCGAACCAGCCGCCGTCCTTGCCCCGGCCGTTGAGCATCGGGCTGACCAGCGGATTCCACACCTCCGGGATGTACCAGTTGGTGAAGAACATGTTCCAGCCCCCTTCCGACGGTGGCTGCTGGCTGGCGCGTCGCGTCACCAGCGTCTGCCAGTCCATCGGCTGCAGGTCGACCGTGAACCCGGCCTGGCGCAGCAACTGGGCAGCGATGACCGGCTGCGGGCTGACGGTCGGCGCATCCGTCGGCTGCATCATCACCACTGGCGTGCCATCGTAGCCGGCCTCCTCGAGCAGTTGCCTCGCGGCCGCCGTGCCCCCTCCCTCCGTCAGCGATGCCGGCGCGCCAGCGTCGGTGGCCAGCGGTGTCTGGCAGCCGTACATGGAGGGACAGAGCGAATAGTGATCCGGGTTACCGACCAGCGAGGCGAGCACATCGGTCTGGTTCATCGCCATTAGCGCGGCGCGGCGAATCTGTGGGTCGTCGAATGGCGGATAGAGGAAATTGAAGCGCCCGATGGTCTGGCTGCCCAGTTCGTTGATCTTCTCGACGGTAAGATCCGGATTGGCCTGGAGCACCGGAAGCAGATCGACGGAGGGCGATTCGAGGAAATCGATCTCGCCGGAGTTGAGGGCGTTGAGCGCGGTCTGGGCATCGCTCATGTTGATCCATTCGACACGATCGACGTTGACCACCTTGCCGCCGGCGGTCCAACTGGCCGGCTCATCGCGCGGCACGTAATCGGCGAACTTCTCGTAGACCACACGGCTGCCGGGATCGTACTCGTCGGCAATGAACTTGAACGGCCCCGAGCCGACCTGATCTTCCACCGTCAGCGTCTCGTCGGGAGATTTGCTCGCGATACGCGCCGGCATCACGAACAGCGGCACCGACGAAGGCTTCGCCATCAGCTCGAGCACATAGGCGAACGGTGACGAGAGCGTCAGCGTCATGGTCTGTGGATCGGTGGCCTCGACGCTGGCGACATGGTCCATCAGCATCTGGCCGCCGCCATCCCGTGCGGCCCAGCGCCGGAACGAGGCCACCGCATCGCTGGCGGTCACTTCCCCGCCGTCATGCCACTTCAGGCCATCGCGCAGGGTAAAGGTGTAGGTCATGCCATCGTCGGAGACCGACCAGTCCGCCATCTGCGGCTGTGGCTGGAACTGGTCGTCCATGCCCAGCAGCGTATCCCAGATCATGTAGCCGTGATCGCGGGTGATATGCGCGGTAGTGGTGATGGGATCGAGGACCCGCAGGCCCGAATGCATGACCGCCCGGAGGGTGCTGGCCTCCGCTGGAGCCGCAGCCAGCGACGAGATCGCACCGCAAGTGGAGAGAAGTGCCATCATCGCCATGCCACCCAGAAGACGGCGGCGCACCATGGAGAAACGACACGATAAGGGAGTCGCCATGAGAAACCTCGTTGTCGATCTTATGATTGTCGTTGGCGATACGGTCGGACGCGTTTGTTGTTGTTACTCCACGAGCAGGTTCGCCCGACCCATGTCGCTCCTCTCCGAGAGTAGATCCCTTAGGGAGGAAAACAATACTTTCGTCGACAAGCTTGTGTTGCTTGAAAAGCAACGCTCGAAGCATGCTTTGTCACTCTGACCTTTCGGAATCGTCTCCGTGGCCAATGACAACGACAAGTTCCCTACCCACCTGAACAGCCGCTGGCTCTATTACCTCTCGCAGGCGCTCGACGCAGGCTCGATTCGCACGGCATCGGACCGTCTGGATGTCGAACCCTCCGTCATCAGCCGCCAGATCCGGCAGCTCGAGCAGGCGCTCGGCCTGACGTTGGTCGAGCGTCACGGTCGCGGTGTGCGCGCCACCGAGGCCGGCGACATTCTGCTCGACTTCTACCGGGAACGAGACGTCGCCGAGCAGACGCTGTTCGGACAGCTAGCCGAGCTGGACGGCCTTCAGCGCGGCCATATCAGCCTGTCGATCAGCGAGGGGTACAGCGACCGACTGATGAGCGGCGTGATGAACGACTTCTGCGCCCGCCATCCGCAGTTGACCATCGAAATGAACCTGGCCAGCGTCAACGAGGTGGTGCGCCAGGTCTACGAGGGCCAGGCACACATCGGCATTGCCTATGCGCCCCGGCTGATTGCCGGTATCGAATCGGTCGCTGCCGTCCGTCAGCCGCTCTGCGCCATCGTTCACCCCCAGCATCCGCTCACCCGGTTGCCCCAGCCGCTCGCTCTGGACGCCATACTCGAATGGCCCCTGGGCCTGGTGGGTCACGGCTACGGTATCCGGCAGTTGATCGATGCCGTGGAAGTCCTGAGCAAGCGCCATTTCCATGCCAGCCTGGTCAGCAACTCCCTGGCGACACTGAAGCAGTACGTCAGTTCCGGCAACGGCGTGACCTTCATCGGCAGTGTGGCGCTATTGCACGAATTGCGACGCGGCCAACTGGTGGCGCTGGAAATCGATCATCCGGTGTTCCGGGAGGCCGAGTCCCACGTCATCGTGCGCCGCCAGCGGCCGCTCTCGCCGGCAGCCAAGCAGCTGCTAAGAGAGATCGTGACGCTTTGGCCCTTCGGTGAACGACGACGGGTGGAGTGGTAGCAGCGAGACGGCCGGTCAACACCGCGGCGTCGGGAACGCCATGACCTCGGCAATGGAGTCCTTGCCCAGCGCCAGCTGGATCAGGCGGTCGACACCCAGCGCCACCCCGCTGCCGGCGGGCATGCCGTGCTCGAGCGCGGCAACCAGCCGGCGGTCGACATCGACGGCCGGCTTGCCCAGGGCGGCACGTTGCCGGTTGTCCGCGGCGAAACGCGAAGCCTGTTCCGCGGCATCGGTCAGCTCGTCGTAGCCATTGGCGAGTTCGAGGCCGTGGAGATAGATCTCGAAGCGCGCGGCGACTTCGACCCCATCCTCGGGATCGGTCCGCTTGCGTGCCAGCGCCGCCTGGGAGGCGGGATAGTCGATCACCACGTCGATGCCCTCGCCTCCCAGCGTCGGCTCGATGACCAGACTCATGAGCAGATCGAGGCAGCCGTCGCGGTCGGCATCGTCCATCGACAGCGCGCCGATCTCACCGGCGCGCCGGCGCAAGTTCGACAGCGGCGATTGAAAAGGGTCGACATCGAGATGGTCACGCAAGAGATCCCGATAGCGGTGCCGACGCAGCGGGCCGGGATCGCTAGGCAGCACCGTTCGAATCAGCGCCTCGCACTCCTCGATCAGCTCGGCCAGCGAGAAGCCGGGGCGGTACCATTCGAGCATGGTGAATTCGACATTGTGGCGCCGTCCCACCTCGCCGTCACGGAAGCTGCGGGCGAGCTGGAAGATCGGCCCGCTGCCCGCCGCCAGCAGCCGCTTCATGTGGAACTCGGGCGATGTCTGCAACCACAGCGTCTCGCGCCCGGCGGGGGTGGTCGCGTCGAGCGAGAGCGAATCGAGATGCGGATCGGTGCTGCCCGCATGGCCGAGGACCGGCGTCTCCACCTCGAGCACGTCTCGGGCCGTGAAGAAGGCGCGAATCGTCGCCAGCAGCCGCGCCCGCTGGCGCAGCGTCTCGATCGTCGCGGCGGGCTGCCAGTCGTCTGGCCGAGGCGTACTCGTCACGAGTGATAGACCTGGCTGCGGCCACCGTCGATCAGGATATCGGTGGCGTTGATGAACCTTGCTTCGTCGCTGGCCAGGAACAGCACGGTATTGGCGACCTCCTCCGGTTCGCCCAGCCGCTTGCCGGGCAGCAGATCGACCTGCCGTTGGCGCTCCCGCTCGTCGCACTGCGCCAGCCAGGCCTCGGCGGCGGGCGTGCGAATCAACCCCGGCGATACCGAGTTGACCCGGATTCCGCGATCCGCGTACTCGATGCCGAGCGCGCGGGTCAGCCCAATCAGGCCATGCTTGGCAACCGGATAGGGGAAGGCGCCGGGAATGATCTTGTGGCCATGCACCGAGGCGATATTGACGATATGTCCGTACCGCGCCGCCAGCATCCCCGGCAACAGGGCCTGGATCATGCGCCACGCGCCCTCCAGATTGATGGCCAGGCAGCGACGCCATGTCGATTCCGCCAGCGACAGCGGATCGCCGAACACGTTGACGCCGGCCGAGTTGACCAGGATATCGATACGTCCGGCCGTGGCGAGTGCTTGCTCGACGCCGGAGGCGACACTGTCGGCATCGGCCACGTCCGCCTCGACCCCGGAACAGCGCCCGCCGGACAGGGCGCCGAGCCTCGCGGACTCGCATCCGAGAGCGTCTCCGTCACGATCCAGCATCACCACCTCGGCGCCTTCGGCGAGAAAGCGCTCCACCGTCGCCAGACCGATACCGCTGGCGCCGCCGGTGATCAACGCCTTGCGTCCCGTCAATCTGGCCATTTCACTGTCCCTCACTCACTGTCCGGCAAACGACCTAAGCACTGTCTGAAAAATCGACGAGCGACAGCCAGATAAGGCAAAATCGGCGAAAAAGCGGAGTTTACGCGGTGTAAATGAGCATTTTGAGCCGATTTTTAACGCCGTATGGTTGAGCGCAGGCATCTTTCAGACAAAGCGTAGCCAACATGATGCGATCGGCGAATGGCAGTCGATGCGGTCCCGGCCACCCAGACCATCGCCCTGACGACGAAAGCCACGCGCAGGCGTGGCTTTCGAAGAATCAATGTCGAGGTTCTTCCGCGAACGCCGTGTTATCTCAGCGCGTGCCTGGCAAGGCGGATTCCAACGAGACAGCGGAGTTTGGCGGTTCCCAAATGCGCATGTCGAGGCGGAATCCAATGCCGCGAGGCACGCGCACAGGAAGAACCTCTTGGGCTTTGTACGAAAATTAGCTGCGCTCGCTGACTTTTCGTATAAACCCTAGGCTCGGGAGACGTACTCGCCGCTGCGCGTATCGACCTTCAACACTTCGCCCTGATTGATGAACAGCGGCACGCGCACCACCGCCCCGGAGGAGAGCGTCGCCGGCTTGGAGCCGCCCTGGGCGGTGTCGCCCTTGAGGCCGGGATCGGTCTCCACCACCTCGAGCTCGAGAAAATTGGGCGGCGAGACGGCGATGGCGTTATCGTTCCACAGCGTCACGGTGTAGACGGCCTGCTCCTTGAGCCACTTCTCGACGTCGCCGATGGCTTTCTTGTCCACCGCGTACTGCTCGAAGGAGCCGTCGGTCTTCATGAAGTGCCACATGTCGCCATCGGTGTAGACGTACTCCATGTCCAGGTCCATCACGTCGGCACCTTCCAGCGATTCGCCGGACTTGAAGGTACGCTCCCAGACGCGCCCGGTGATCAGATTGCGAAGCTTGACGCGATTGAAGGCCTGCCCCTTTCCCGGCTTGACGAATTCGTTCTCGAGGATGTTACACGGGTCGCCATCCAGCATCACCTTAAGGCCGCCCTTGAATTCGTTGGTAGAATAGTTCGCCATGATTCCTCACTAGTAAACGTTCGCGGGCCGTCCGCGACGAGAATTCCGTAACAGCGCTACCAGGGCGCGTTCTAACTCAGGTGGACCGCATGATAACCCGAACCCCGATCGCTGTGCATTGCGAAGAGGTCGTATCCGACGTGGCCGTGGCCGATACGCCGAAGGGCGACTGGCAGCGGCAACTGCGCGAGGCGGTCCGCGACCCGGTCACGCTGTGCCGGCGCCTGGCACTGGGCCCCGAGTGGATGGAGGGCGCCCGGCGCGGGCATTCGCTGTTCCCCGTGCGCGTGCCGGAAGCCTACCTGTCCCGGATGCGGCGCGGCGATCCCGGCGACCCCCTGCTGCGCCAGGTGCTGCCACTGGGGGTCGAGAGCGACGCCGTCGCCGGCTTCAGCGACGATCCGCTGGAAGAGCGCGACCACACGCCGAAACCGGGGCTGATTCACAAGTACCCCGGCCGGGCGTTGCTGATTGCCAGCCCGACCTGCGCGATCAACTGCCGCTACTGCTTCCGCCGCCACTTCCCCTACGCCGACAACGCTCCGTCGATGCGCGAATGGGATACGACGCTGGAGTACCTGCGCCATGACGACTCCATCCAGGAGGCGATTCTCTCCGGCGGCGACCCCCTCGCTTCGCCGGACCGCCGGCTGGCGGCGCTGGTCCGGCAACTGGAGGCGATCCCGCATCTCAAGCGGCTGCGCGTTCATACCCGCCTGCCGGTGGTGATACCCGATCGTGTCGACGACGCCCTGCTCGAATGGCTCGGCGGCACTCGATTGCAGAAGGTGATGGTGCTGCATGTCAACCACGCCCGGGAGATCGACGATGCAGTGATCGCCGCCTGTGGGCGGCTGAAGGCGGCCGGCGTCACCCTGCTCAACCAGAGCGTGCTGCTGCGCGGCGTGAACGACGACGTGGAAGCGCTGGCCGCGCTGTCGGAACGGCTGTTCGAAGCGGGCGTGCTGCCCTATTACCTGCACGTGCTCGATCCGGTCTCGGGTGCCGCTCATTTCGACGTCCCAGACGCCGAGGCGCGTCAGTTGATCCACGCCCTGCGCCAGCGTCTTGCCGGCTTTCTGATGCCGCGTCTGGTGCGCGAAATCCCCGGCGAGCGGAGCAAGACGCCGCTATGAAGCTCGGGCTCGGCGGCTCACCGCCGTGTCCGGCGATAGTCATGCCAGCCACGCAGGGTCAGGTAGGCCAGCGGGCCGGCCGAGCCGAAGCAGAAGGTGATGAGGTAGAACAGCGACAGGTAACCAGGGCCGTGGCCCCGCTTGCGGGCATCGAAGAACATCCAGGTCGCGATCATCAGCAGCGCCAGATAGACATCGAACACCACCAGCGCCGACGTCGGCCGGCTCATGAGTTCGGACGCGAACTGGCCGAGCGATTGCTCACTGGTCGCGATCGCGAAGACCGTGTAACCCATGAACAGAACCAGGGCCAGGAAGGGGATCAGAAAACGAAGCATCGGCAAACTCCTGTTGACGGACGACGATTGGGCGGGCACGAGACGGCATCAATCCCGCGGCAGCGTGACGTGAACGCTCAACCCACTGTCGACCGGCAGCGACGTTTCGTCGAGCCGGATCTCTCCGCCGAGCCTCTCGGCGAGTTCCTGCACGATCGACAGGCCCAGCCCCGACCCGCTTGTCTGCTGCCCCGCCAGGCGCACGAATCGCTCGAAAACGCGCTCGCGCTCGGCGACCGGTATCCCCGCGCCACTGTCGGCGATCTCGATATGCAGGCGATCCCCGGCCTGCCATATCCGCAACCTCACCTCGCCGCCTTCGGGGGTGTAACGCAAGGCGTTGTCGAGCAGATTGCGCAGCAGCACGTAGAGGCCGTTCTCGTAGCTGCGAATCTGGAGTGCATCGGGAATTTCCTGGGTGAAGCGGATGCCCCGCCGCTCGATCAGCGGCTGCATGTCACGCTGTAGCTCGCGCCCCAGTCGATTCAGATCCACGACCTGCCGGTTCATACCCTCGCCGCTCTCGAGTCGGGATAGCGTCAGCAGCTGTTCGACCACGCGCGTCATGCGGTCGACCCCGTTGATGATGGAGCGCGCACCGCGCAGAGATCGCTCCTCGGTGCTATCGCACATCAGGTTCTGGGCGTGCACCTTGATCGCCGCCAGGGGAGTGCGCAGCTCGTGGGCGGCATTGGCCGTGAAGCGGCGCTCCTTCTCCAGCGTCTCGGCCAGTCGCACGAACAATCCGTTGAGCGCGTCGACCATGCCCCGGATCTCGTCGGGTGCCTGGCTGCCATCGATAGGCTCCAGGTAGCTCGGCCGGCGCGCCGTGATCTGGCGACTGATACGCAGCAAGGGAGAAAAACCGCGCGCGATGACGAAAGGGATCAGCAGCGCGATAAACAGCACCCCGATCACCGGGGGCATCAGGTTGCGCAGTGCGATCTGCCAGGTCAGCTCGTCGCGTACGTCGTCGCGCTGGGCGGCACTGGCCCAGACGCCATGAACCTCGTCATACAGCGTGAATGTCCGCCAGTCGTGCTCATCTCCTGCCGTCTGCGCGTAACCTGGCACGGGGATCAGCGTATCCAGCACGCCCGGCGTCTTCATGCCCAACAGGGCGTGTCCCTCGTCGTCCCAGATCTGAAACCCCAGCTTCTTCTCGTAGGGATGCCCCAGCGGGGTCGGCGCGTCGGTCGGGTTGTCGGGCACCATGACCGGCTCGATCTGCAGATCGTGAATCATCTGCTGGGGCGCGCGCCCCTGTCCGCCGCGGTACTCGAAATAGAGCGCAACCATCGTCCGTGTGGTCTGCGCCAGTTCGGCATCGAACAACTCGTTGATCTGGTCACGAGTGTCGTGATAACTCCAGAGCGCCGCGATCGAGGTAATCAGCGTCACCGAAATCAGCAGAACGCGCCTGAGATAACGACGAATCGATATCAACCCGCCGCTCCCAGGCGATAACCGACGTTGCGCACCGTCGCCACCACGTTGGCGCCGAATTTTCGGCGCAGATGATGGACGTGCACCTCGATCACATTGCTCTCCACCTCGGCATCCCAGCCGTAGAGCACCTCCACCAGCTGGTCCCGGGAGAACACCTGCCCGGGGTGCGTCATCAGATAGGCCAGAAGATCATGTTCGCGGCGCCCGAGCGCCACGGCGACCCGGTCGAAGCGTATCTCGTGGGCGGCCGGGTCGAGCGATAGCCGGCCACATGTCACCACGGGTGACGCACGTCCCGCGCTGCGTCGAACCAGCGCTCTCAGGCGGGCCAGAAGCTCGCCGTTGTCGAAAGGCTTGACGAGATAGTCGTCGGCGCCGCTGTCGAGACCGCGGATACGGTCGACCACCTCGTCCCGCGCCGTCAGAACCAGCACCGGAATCTGGCTCTGCCCCTCCCGCAACTGCCGAAGGATCTCGAAGCCGTCGATGTCGGGCAGTCCCAGATCCAGTATCAGCGCATCGAAGGTGGACCCCTCGAGTGCTTCACAGACCCCGCGCCCCTCGGTCAGCCACTCGGGCACCATCTGTTCGCGTTGGAGTACGTCGACCACTCCCTCGCCCAGCAACGGATCGTCCTCAACCAGCATTACCCTCATGGCGTTCTCTCTCACGGTCACCACCCTGTGGCGACACTCGGCTCTATCAATACGGCTCTAATTAACACGGCTTTATCAATACAATGGCACCAACGGGTTGGTTCCCTCCATCTGACTTTCCACTGTCATGGACCTGTTCGACAATAAGCCGTCGATCCGATGGCTGACTAAGCCGGTTTTAAGAATAGGCTGTCATAGTGGCGATTCCGAACGGGACGAGCAAAGTCTACGCTTTGGAAACCAACAGGATTTCATCATGCTCGAACTACCCAAGCTATCACTTGTCATCACCGTCCACGATGCCTCCCATCGCGTCGAGCACGTGGTAGCGGAGGCATCCAGTGCGCTGCGACAGGCTGCCGGGCTGGAATTCGTCGTGGTCGACGATGCCTCGGGCGAGAGCGACCATGGCCGACTGGCACAGCTGGCCGCCGCCGACAGCCGGGTCAGGCTCTATCGCCAGCCCGCGGCCACCGGCGCAGATGCCGCGTCGTGGCGAGCCGGCAATCTGGCGCGTGGCGAGTGGATCGCGACGCTGGCCGCCGATGGTCGTGACGACCCCCACGACATTCCCGACATGCTCTGCCTGGCGGAGCACCAAGGATTGACGCTGGTCGAAGGAATTCCGCTCGATCCCCGCTGCCGCTGGAAAAGAGCCTTCGTCCGTACTCTCAGGGGCATCGGCATCGAACTCGCCGGCGGCGAATGCTGCGGACTGCGCCTGGTCAAGCGGGATGCGCTGGTGGCGCTGCCGTGCGTCGACAAGCTGCAGCGATTCCTGCCGCTGTTGATTCGCCGCCGTGGCGGCCAGACCGGCAGCTACCGCGTCAACCTCCGGGCGACATCGACCCACGCCTCTCCCTGGCAACTGCCCGTCAGATCAATGGAACACGCCCGGGATTGGCTCGGCATGTGGTGGCTGTCCCGCCGCTGGCACTCTAGCCATACGCCGACCAAACGCCGGGTGCGGATCTACGCTCGCTGACCCCGGGCGGCGGCAGGCGCTCCAGGCTGCGTCTGGAGAGTCAGCGAGCGCCAGCAGCTCCCGGGCGCGCCTACCGATGGCGCTTCTATCGGTAACACCTCTACCGATAACGCCTTTATCGATAGCGCCTGCCCCGATACTCCAGCCAGCCTCCCAAACTATCGTCACCGGGATCGTGATGAGTCCAGTGGATCACGCCGCCCCGGTCATTCCAGACATATTCGCCCCGAAAACGTAGATGACCGCCCGGTTCGAGGGATTCGACCCGCGGGGCCAGGTCGATGTTATGGGCGATCAACAAGGTCTGGCCCGTATCGAGGGCGACGATGATTCGCTGGTGGCGACTCCCGTCGAGGTCGTCCGGCAGCAGCCGTACGACCTGCCCCGAGGCCTCGATCCAGAAACCCTCTCTCTGCGCCTCGAAAGCGTGCTGCAGCCGCTCCTCGGCCGTAACGGATCCACGATCGACGGTGGTCCGAATCGCTCCCTCCTCGCCGAACCGAGCCGCAATCAGAAGGACCACGACCGTCAACAGCAGACCGACGATTGCCCAACGCCATGACCGCGCGGTAATTCCCTGACCCATAAGCTCCCCCGTGCCATGGGGCGATAGGATGCACCGCCGCCCACCAACAGGGCAACGGCGTTTCATGACCGGCAGACGCAAGAAAACGAGCCGAACGGGCTCGCCATAGGGTAGGTACTATCGATGTGTAGGTACTATCGAAGGGTAGGTACTGTCGATGCCGAGGCCAGAGGCGTGGGAAACGTGAGACAAAAAAGAAGCCGGACCCAATTCAGGCCCGGCCTACGCTGTGCGCCCGTCCTGGGCTACTAGGTCAGAGTGCGCTAGCGCGATGGAGTTCCTCGAAAATTCAAAAAAACTCCCGCGCCCCCTGCTTTTGCGCTTAGTCGGTATTCTCGTCCAGTTCCTCGACGCCTCGTTTCCACAGCCCAATCAACGACCTGGGTGCCGCGCTCTCGTCCAGCTCCCACTCACGCTCCGGGCGTCCCGCCGTGACTTCCAGCGTCACCCGGAAGGAACGCCTGTCGGCTCCCGCCGGAACCGACTCGCCGCAGTGTCGATCGAGTTCGTCGAGCACCGCCTGGAGTCGTCGTCGTTGATGCTCGTTCAGTTGCCGGCACTCGATCTTCCTTGGCGCCGACAGGCCGGGGGCGACCACGAATCCCCCTTCCCGGGAGACGAGGATCACGCTCGCCGGTTCGAGCCGGAGGTCATCGCCGGTCATGACAGCACGCCCACGTCGATCCAGGCCTGCTTGACCGCCCGCATGGCGTCGCTGTCGTTGCCGAAGCGCTTGGCGGCACAGTCGACCGTCAGCCGGGCAAACTGGGCGAAATCGCCATCGCGTTGCAGGCGCGGATCGGTCAGCGCATCGAACCAGACGGGGCCCGCCTGCTCCCAGGCAAACCCGCCCAGGCTGGTAGCCGCCAGGTAGAACGCCCGATTGGGGATGCCCGAGTTGATATGTACCCCGCCATTGTCCGATGACGTTCGCACGAAATCGTCCATATGCCCCGGCTGGGGGTCCTTGCCCAGCACCGGGTCGTCGTAGGCGGTTCCCGGCTTGGCCATCGAGCGCAAGGCCCGCCCGTTGACCCGCTCGGTCAGCAGTCCCTCGCCGATCAGCCAGTCGGCCTCCTCGACGTCCTGCTCGAAGTGATGCTGCTTGACCATGGCACCGAAGACGTCCGCCAGCGACTCGTTCAGGGCGCCGGACTGATCGGCGTAGACGAGACCGGCCTCGCGTTCGATGACGCCGTGGGTCAGCTCGTGGGCGACGACATCCAGCGCCGCGGTGAAACGGTTGAACAGCTCGCCGTCACCATCGCCGAACACCATCTGGGCGCCATTCCAGAAGGCGTTGTCATAATCCTCGCCGTAGTGAACCGTGCCCAGCAACGCCATCCCGTTGCCATCGATGGAGTCACGCTCGAAGACCTGCCAGTAGAAAAGATGCGTGGCACCCAGCCACTGATACGCCTCATCCACGGCCACGTCCCCGCTCTCCGGTGCCCCTTCCTCGCGCACCAGATTGCCGGGCAGCGTCTGCTGGTTACCGGCGGAATAGATATAGCGCGCGGCCTGGCCCGGCCGGCCACTGTCCGCCGGGCGAGCCATGGGCGCGGAAGCATTGCGCAACCGGAACTGGGCATCGGCCTGCAGCGTCATCCGTGCGCACTGCTGAAGCCGTGTATTGCCGTGAGACATGATGCGCTCGAGGACGTGAGGCGGCATGAAGCCCGCGAGGGCTCTGGAACCGTGTATTTCGACCATGCGATTACCTCCTGTGCGTTGAAGCTCGAGGCTTTCAGTGTGGTCCAATCCGCTCCATGTCTCCGCTGCGCCAATGTTCCTTTTTGTCAACGGATGCCTGCCAATCGCCAGGTCCACCAGCAACGCCAGCTCCTGTCACCCCCGCCCGCGGCTCTCCGTGGGAGAGAACGGAGAGCAGCGTCGCTATGGGTGTCGCGGCGAACGCGACGCGCTATTCGCCAACGACAGGCCGTAGACTTCGGGCTGGGCCACGCCCTCCAGGCGCCCCAACTGATCGAGATCCCGCTGCGCCAGCACCAGATCCAGCCGCCGCCGCGGGCTGTTGGCATTGAGCACCATATGAACCTGCGACGGGCGGGCTTGCGCATCCAGACGCTGGACCCAGGCCAAGGCACCGGAGGCGTATCGGACGAGCGATCCCACCGGGGTGACTCCGAACAGGCGCACGTAGCGCCGGGCCCAGACATTGTCGAAAGCCGTCGCGTCGCCCAGCACGTGACGGTAAGCCTCGACCAGCGGCCAGGCGGCGCGGTCCGCGCGAACTCGCGTCAAGGCATCGATGACATCCACCACCGCGACCATCCGACCGAGATCGCCGATGGCGCCGCCGTGAAGCCCGAGCGGATAGCCGCTGCCATCGAGCCTCTCGTTGACCTGCCCGATCACCTGCGCGGCGATGTCCGGCGACAGCCAGCGGCAATCGGCCACACGTTCGCTTATCCGATGAACGTGGCCCGGCAGCAACGCCCGCTGGGCTTCGGTCAGCGCGGCGCGGCTCTCCAGCAGATCCACCGGCAACGAGGCCTTGCCCAGATCATGCACCATGGCGCAGGCCGCGATCGCCTTCAGGGTTTCGTTATCGAGACCTTGCTGGCGCGCCAGATCGACGGCGCGGATCGCCACTGCCAATGCATGTTGCACGGCCGCGGGCTGCGCATCGAGACAGCCCAAGGCGTACAGGAGTGGTTCACGCCCTTGCAACCCGAGAGCGACGATCGTATCCGCGTGACGCGACAGCAGCGTGGGGGATATCGTGCCGCCGTTCTGAAGCTGCAGGCTCTGGGCAATGAGGTAGTCCGCGATCCTCTGCAACTGACGCGCCACCGCGTTGCCGACCAAGGCCGCGGGCTTCTCGGTGGCACCCCCCGATACAGGCTGCGATGGCCGACACCCTTCCGGTGTCAGGAACAGGCCCGAGGGTTCCAGGGGCTTTTCGCTGCTCAGCGCCCGTCTCGCGCCTTCACGTTCGATCTCCTTGACGCAGAACCAGAGCAGGCGCTCGCTATCGATCGGCAGGTCGTCGAACTCGCAGCCGACCAGCGCTCTCGTCCACTCATCGTTGGTGCGGATGTGTCGGACATACCCCTTAAGTTCGAGACGCTGCTGATTGGGAAAATGCAGCGCCAGGGAGAAGATGGGTTGATCGGGGGTCAGCGCCACCGCATCGGCCAGCCGCATCGCCAGCAGGCATCCGCCGAGCGACAGATTGCAGAGATCGACACCGACGGCGGGGCCCTCCTCCGAGAGGGCAAGGCGGGTAATGACACCCATCTCGGCACGCAGCGGCGCTCGAAACGTCCCCCTGCGGTGAATGGTGCTCAGATATTCAGGATAGAGGCAGCGAAACCGGATTCGCGAAGCGTCCTCCAGCCGCTCGATGACGGTGAGTGCGGAGGTCCGAACCAGCGCCCCCGTGACGTGGCCGAAAAGGTGAAACTGGTCGCCTCTGGCCAGAGGGTCCGCCAGCGCCGGCACTGCCGACACGTCGATGACGAGCGCCTCATCCACGGTGAGGTCGTCCAGCAGCACCGGCCAGGACGACCCTCCGGCATGATTGAACGCGAGATCGACGCCACCTTGAAGCCAGAGCGGCTCCAACCACTCCCATTTGGCCTTGGCTTGATGAATGTCCGTCGAGGCGGAGTCAGACATGGAAGCTCCGATAACGATAAGCGGTCACAAGACTCGACCCTGTAAGTTTTTGTAAAAACTTCGTTATCGGCCATCCAGAAGTGAACTTGATAGGTGTCGGGTATCAATCGCTCGCCGACAGCGCCTCCAGCTCGGCGGCGGAGTAGCCGAGCAGGTAGAGCAAGCCATCCAGCCCCAGGGTGGAAACCGACTGCCGGGCCTGACGACGAACCAGGGGCTTGGCGTGAAAGGCCACGCCGAGCCCCGCCACCGACAGCATCTCGAGGTCGTTGGCGCCATCGCCCACGGCGACGGTCTGGGCCAGATCCCAGCCCTCGCGCTCGGCGATCTGCCTGAGCATCATCGCCTTGCGCCCGGCATCGACGATCGGCTCGGCGACCTCGCCGGTCACCTTGCCGTCGCGGATCACCAGCTCGTTGGCGTGGATCTCGTCGAACCCGAGGCGCTGCTGCAGGTGACGAGCGAAATAGGTGAACCCGCCGGAGAGGATCGCGGTCCGGTAGCCCAGGCGCTTGAGATAGCGCATCAGTCGCTCCAGCCCCGGCATCAGCGGCAACGAGTCGGCGATCTCCGCCAACACGGATTCGTCCAGGCCCTCGAGCTTGCTCATGCGTTCGCGAAAGCTCTGCTGGAAATCGAGTTCACCACGCATGGCGCGCTCGGTGACGCTGGCCACTTCTTCGTAGACGCCATGCCGGCGCGCCAGCTCGTCGATGACCTCCGCCTGGATCAGCGTCGAATCCATGTCGAAGCAGATCAGTCGACGATGTCGACGCCATGCATTCGATGGCTGCAGCGCCACGTCGACCCCGAAGCGCTCGCTCAGCGCCAGGATCTTCTCGCGCAGTGACACGGAATCGGCTACCGCGCCGCTGAGCCGCCACTCCAGGCAAGCCCCGGCGCCGTCCGGCGAGGTGTCCGCACCGAGCCCGGCTGCGGCGGACAACCGCTTCACTCGCTCGATGATCAGTCCCTGCTCGGCCGTCAGCGCACCGACTTCCGCCATCACCTCCGCGGATAGCGTAGGCGCCATCAGGGTCAGTACCCAGCGGGAATCCTTGGCCACGTCCGCCCACAGCGCTTCACTTTCAGCGGACACCTTCTCGACCCGGCAGTCCAGCCCGAACACGTCTCCGGCCATCGGCAGCATGGCCCCGAGATCGTCGGCGGTTTCGACCAGCGCCTCCAGCGTCACCTCCCCGAAGGCGACGTGCTGGCTCAGGTCCAGCAGGCGGCAGTTGGCACTGACCAGTGCCGTACCCAGTGCAGCCGTCTGACCTGGCCGCGCCGGGCCGGTAGCTCGCACCACAAAACGTTGTGACATCTTTTCCCCACGAGGCGCCCCGAGGCGCCTTCTCTTTATAGATTCAACCGATCGTCATAGATTCAACCGACCGTCATGGATTCAACCGACCGTCAGCCATGGCAGGGGCTTGGCGTCGCCCCTCGCTGGTGACGACGCCCAACGGCAACCGCCCTCAGGACTCGACCTCGAGCCGATCCACTTTCTGGAATCCCCGAGCCAGCTTGCTGCCGCGGCGACCGCGCTCGCCGGCATAGTAATCGAGATCGGCCGCTTTCAGCGTCTGCTTGCGCCTGCCGGCATGCACGATCAGCGCCGCACCTTCCGGCAGCAACACCAGATCGCGAACGAACTCCTCGCGATTGGCGGCACGCTGGCCGGGGATCGAGATCATCTTGTTACCCTTGCCCTTGGCCATCTCCGGCAACTGGGACAGACCGAATACCAGCAACCGCCCCTCGTTGGACACCACGGCCACCCGAACGTTGTCTCCCGCGGGAATCGCCTGCGGTGGCATCACGTTGCAGCCGGCGGGCACCGACAGCACGGCCTTGCCCGCCTTGTTCTTGCCGAGCAGGTCTTCGAGCTTGACCACGAAACCGTAGCCGGCATCGGAGGCGAGCAGGTAGCGCGCGTTGGGGACGTCGAGCATCAGCCCGACCATGGACGATCCGGCCGGCGGATTGATTCGTCCGGTCACCGGCTCGCCCTGTCCCCGCGCCGACGGCAGGTTGTGCGCGGAGAGGGTATAACTGCGACCGCTGTCGTCGAGCAGCACCAGCGGCTGATTGGTCTTGCCGCGGGCGGCGAGATGGAACTTGTCGCCCGCCTTGTAGGAGAGCCCGGCGGGATCGATATCGTGACCACGGGCGGACCGGATCCAGCCTTTCTCGGACAGCACCACGGTGACCGGGTCGGCGCCGACCAGCTCGACCTCGGAGAGCGCCCTGGCCTCGGCACGCTCCACCAGCGGCGAACGGCGGGCATCGCCGTAGGCTTCGGCCGCCTCGCGCAGCTCCTTCTCGATCAGGTCGGTCATTGCCGTCTCGCTGCTCAGCAGCTTCTTCAGACGCTTGCGCTCGGCCTCGAGCTCGTCCTGCTCGCCGCGAATCTTCATCTCCTCGAGCTTGGCGAGATGACGCAGGCGCAGCTCCAGAATCGCCTCGGCCTGGCGATCGCTGATGCCGAAGGCGTTCATCAACGCCGGCTTGGGCTCGTCCTCCTCGCGGATGATGCGAATCACTTCATCGATATTGAGGTAGGCGACCAGCAGACCCTCGAGGATGTGCAGGCGATCCTCGACCTTGCCGAGGCGATGCTCCAGACGCCGGCGCACCGTGGTACGCCGGAACACCAGCCACTCACCGAGCATCTCGTTCAGCGGCATCACCCGCGGCCGGCCGTCGAGCGCGATCACGTTGAGATTGACGCGAATGTTCTTCTCGAGATCGGTGGTGGCGAACAGGTGCGCCATCAGCCCCTCGACATCGATGCGGTTGGAGCGCGGCTCGATCACCAGCCGGGTCGGCGTCTCGTGGGTCGACTCGTCGCGCAGATCCGCCACCATCGGCAGTTTCTTGGCCTGCATCTGGGCGGCGATCTGCTCCAGCACCTTGGCTCCGCTGACCTGATACGGCACTGCGGTGATCACGATATTGCCGTCCTCGCGCTCATAGCGGGCGCGCAGCTTGACCGAGCCTCGCCCGGTTTCGTAGAGCTTGCGCAGATCGCTGGCCGGCGAAATGATCTCGGCATCCGTCGGGAAGTCCGGTGCCGGCAGATACGCCATCAGATCCGCGACGCTGGCCTCGGGCTGGCGCAACAGATGGCAGGTCGCCTCGACCACCTCCACCACGTTGTGGGGCGGGATATCGGTGGCCATGCCGACGGCGATGCCGGTACCGCCGTTCAGCAGCACGTGGGGAAGTCGCGACGGCAGCACCGCCGGCTCGTTCATGGTGCCATCGAAATTGGGCGTCCAGTCGACGGTGCCCTGGCCCAGCTCCGCCAGCAGCGTCTCGGAGAAGCGCGACAGCCGCGCCTCGGTATAGCGCATGGCGGCGAACGACTTGGGATCGTCCGGGCTACCCCAGTTGCCCTGGCCGTCGACCAGCGGGTAACGGTAGCTGAACGGCTGCGCCATCAGCACCATCGCCTCGTAGCAGGCGCTGTCGCCATGAGGATGGAACTTGCCCAGCACGTCGCCAACGGTGCGCGCCGACTTCTTGTACTTGGCATTGGCGTTCAGCGACAGCTCGCGCATGGCGTAGACGATACGCCGCTGCACCGGTTTCATGCCGTCGCCGATATGCGGCAACGCCCGGTCGAGAATCACGTACATCGAGTAATCGAGATACGCCTTCTCGGTGTACTCCTTGAGCGAGAGGCGCTCGACGTCGCCTTCCGCTACCTGAATATCCATGGTCATAGCACGGTGGCCTTGTTCACACTTGTGGAGTCATCGAGGACTGCGCCCCCTACAACTGCTGTGATGAGCTGTAAGCTTTAAGCCGTAAGAAAAGCCAGTACCCATGGGGGGTACTTACAGCTTAACGCTTACGGCTTACAGCTCCCGGCGAAGCCGGATCAGACTTCGATCTCCGCCAGATTGCCGTAGTCTTCCAGCCAGCTCTTGCGATCCCCCGCCCGCTTGCGCGCCAGCAGCATGTCCATCATCTCCAGCGTGCCGTCGTTGAGCTCCCGGGTCAGTTGGACCAGCCGCCGGGTATCGACGGCCATGGTGGTTTCGCGCAGCTGCAGCGGGCTCATCTCGCCCAGGCCCTTGAAGCGCTGCACGTTGGGCGTGCCCCGCTTGCCCTCCAGGCGCTTGAGCGTCGCCGCCTTTTCGCTCTCGTCGAGGGCGTAGAAGACCTCCTTGCCCAGGTCGATACGGTAGAGCGGCGGCATGGCGACGAAGACATGGCCGGCATCCACCAGCGCCGGAAAATGGCGTACGAACAGCGCGCACAGCAGCGTGGCGATGTGGAGACCGTCGGAGTCGGCGTCGGCGAGGATGCAGACCTTGTGATAGCGCAGCTTGGAGAGGTCGTCACTGCCCGGATCGAGGCCGATCGCCACGGCGATGTCGTGAACCTCCTGGGAGCTGTAGATATCGGCGGATTCGACTTCCCAGGTGTTGAGGATCTTGCCGCGCAGCGGGAGAATCGCCTGGGTCTCGCGGTTGCGCGCCTGCTTGGCGCTGCCGCCGGCGGAGTCCCCCTCGACCAGGAACAGCTCGCTCGAGACCGGATCCTGCCCGGAGCAGTCGGCCAGCTTACCCGGCAGCGCCGGGCCCGATGTGATCTTCTTGCGCGCCACCTTCTTGGCGCTCTTCTGGCGTCGCTGGGCGGCGTTGATCACCAGGTCGGCCAGCTGTTCGGCCTGGTCGACATGGTGGTTGAGCCACAGCGAGAAGGCGTCCTTGACCACGCCGGAGACGAAGCCCGCCACCGTGCGCGACGACAGCCGCTCCTTGGTCTGGCCGGCGAACTGCGGATCGAGCATCTTGATCGAGAGCACGAACGACACCTTCTCCCACAGATCCTCCGGCGTCAGCTTGATGCCGCGTGGCAACAGGCTCCGATACTCGCAGAACTCCCGCACCGCCTCGAGCAGACCACTGCGAAAGCCGTTGACGTGGGTGCCACCGAGGGGCGTCGGAATCAGGTTGACGTAGGACTCCAGCACCGGCTCGCCGCCCTCCGGCAGCCACTGGATCGCCCAGTCGACCCCCTGCTCCTCGTCCTCGAAATGGCCGGTGAACGGCGATGCCGGCAGCACCTCGAAACCGTCTACCGCCTGCGCCAGATAGTCGCGCAGACCGTCTTCGTACTGCCAGACGCTCTCGGCGCCGTCGGACTCCTTGAGCACCACCTTGAGGCCGGGGCAGAGCACGGCCTTGGCGCGCAGCAAGTGCTTCAGCTTCGGCAGCGAGAGTCTGGGGCTGTCGAAGTACTCCACTTCCGGCCAGAAGCGCACCACAGTGCCGGTGGCGCGTTTGGCGCAACTGCCGATGACCGATAGCTCCTCGACCTTCTCGCCCTTCTCGAAGGCGATGCCGTAGCGATTGCCCTCACGACACACCTCGACCTCGAGGCGGGTCGACAGCGCATTGACCACCGAGACGCCGACCCCGTGCAGCCCCCCGGAGAAGCGGTAGCTCGACTGGGAGAACTTGCCGCCGGCATGCAGCCGCGTCAGGATCAGTTCCACCCCGGTCACGCCGTGCTCGGGATGCACGTCGATCGGCATGCCCCGCCCGTCGTCGGAGACCTCGATCCCGCCATCCTCCATCAGGACGACGCGAATCTCGCGAGCATGCCCCGCAAGCGCCTCATCGACACTGTTGTCGATGACTTCCTGCACCAGGTGATTGGGACGGGAGGTGTCGGTATACATACCCGGTCGTTTGCGGACCGGGTCGAGGCCGGAGAGTACCTCGATGGAGCTAGCACTGTATTGCGTCATGCAGGGTCTCGCCGTGTTTACTGGGTCAAAGTTCACAGGGTCAGCGTCGCGACGATCATACACGACTGGTCAAATGTCCAGTATCGGTTTCGCCACTTGCCTTGGGCAGGAGCGGGTCACGACATCGAGAACGACGTCGGGACCTGCCAGCCACCGTGGGCGAACAGCGCCGGCAGATATTCGGGCAGGACATCGAAACCGTGATCGCCGCCGGGATGGATCAGCGCGCGACTGCCGGCGTAGGCGCGCAACGCATCACGGCAATCCAGCGTCTCGTCGTCACTACCGAGCAGCAGCAGATAGCGCGTGGGATGCACGATGCGTTCCCACTGCTGCGAGGTCAATTGATCGAAATAGCTATTGTCGATCGTGAAACGCTCGCCGGAGGCCTCGTTGATCAGCGTCTGTCCCAGATAATCGGCCACGAAGCGAGCCGGCCGAACCGCCGGGTTGATCAATACGGCGCGCAGGCCGTGGCGCTCTGCCAACAGCGTGGCCAGGAAACCGCCCATGGAACTGCCGACCAGTAGCGTGTCCTGGCGCCCCAGGGCTTCGAGGGCCGCCTCGGCCTGCTGCAGGGCCAGATCCGGACGGTGCGACAGATCCGGCGTCAGGCAGGCGAACGGGCGCCCCTGGTGACGCGCCAGCGCCTCGCAGGCCGCCTTGACCAGCCGGGCCTTGGGCGAGGCGCTGCTGCTGTTGAAACCGTGCAGGTAGAGCAGCGCCCTGGCGGGCTGCACGGCCGGTGTCGGCTCGGCTAGCACCGGCCGCCCCCGAACGTCCGCGCCATCACCGGGAGGTCTGCCCTCTCCAGGTCGCCTCGATCAATCCGCGACTGGAGTCGTCGAGCGTATCCAGGCCTTGCTGAGTGGCGATGATCTCCTCGGTCTCGGTGGCGATCTTCTTGCCAAGCTCCACGCCCCACTGGTCGAACGAATCGATATCCCAGATCACGCCCTGCACGAATACCTTGTGCTCGTAGAGCGCGATCAAGGCGCCCAGGGTGGCCGGATTGAGGCTGTCGAACATCAACGTGGAAGATGGCTGGTTGCCGCGATACCGCTTGTAGCTCGGCGGCGTGCTCTCGGATTTCACGGCATCGTCGCCCAGCATCAGCACTCGGGATTGCGCGAAGCAGTTGGCCAGGGCCAGCCGGTGCTGGGCCATCAGGTCGCCGCGAAAGCGCTCGTCCTCGACGTCGTTGTAGCGATTGACCGGGGCGATGAAATCGCACGCCACTGGCTGCGTGCCCTGGTGCAGCAACTGGTAGAACGCATGCTGGCCGTTGGGACCGATCTCGCCCCAGATCACCGGGCAGGTGGAGTAGTCGACCACCGCGTCGCCGTTGGTCACCGACTTGCCGTTGGACTCCATCTCCAGTTGCTGGAAATATCCCGGCAGGTGCTTGAGACGGCCGTCGTAGGGCAGTACCGCGTGGGACCGGATATCCAGGAAATTGACGTTCCAGATGCCGATCAGCCCCAGCTGTACCGGCAGATTCTCCGCCAGGTCGGCGGTGCGGAAATGCTCGTCCATGGCATGGGCCCCTGCCAGCAGCTGGCGGAAGTTATCCATGCCGACACGGATGGCAATGGGCAGTCCGATGGCGCTCCACAGCGAGTAGCGGCCGCCCACCCAGTCCCAGAACAGCAGTTGGTTGGCGGGATCGATGCCCCACTCGGTCATCTTGTCGGGCTTGGTGGAGACGCCGACGAAATGGAAGCGCTTGATCAGCGCCTCGTCGCCGCCCAGGCGTGTCGCGATCCAGTCCAGCGCGGTGGAGGCGTTGGAGAGCGTGTCGATGGTGCCGAAGGACTTGGACGACAGGATGAACAGGGTCGTCTCGGGGTTGAGCCAGCTCAGGAAATCGGCCAACTGAGAGCCGTCCATGGTCGAGGCGAAGTGCGTCGACACCTCGAACACGTCGTCGGGCTCGAAATCGGTCAGCGCCGAGGTCACCATCAGCGGCCCCAGGTCCGAACCGCCGACGCCGAGATTGACCACGTCGGTGATCGGCTTGCCGGTGGCGCCGCGCCACTGCCCGTTCAGCAGTTTGTCGACCAGCGTTTCCATCTTGTCGAGGGTGGCGTGGACCTCGCCGACCACGTCGACGCCCTCGACCTCGAGCTGGGCGTCTCGCGGCAGGCGCAGCGCCGTGTGCAGCGCGGGCCGATCCTCGGTCCGGTTGACCCGTTCTCCCGACAGCAGGCGCTGGATCGCATCGGGCACGCCGGCATCCCGCGCCAACGAGAGCAACCCTTCCCGGACTTCCGTCGTCCAGCGCTGCTTGGAAAGATCCATCTGGATACCGGCGGCTTCCAGATAGAACGTCTCGAAGCGCGGCGACTGCTGGAACAGGGTCTTCAGATGAATATCCCGCATGCCGTCTTCGAGCTGCCGCTCGAGCGCTTTCCATGCCTGGGTTTCACGAATCGACATCTATGGCTCTCCTTGTCACGTGCAGCGAAGAGACGCAAAACGTACACTATGGCCGCAGCGGGCGTATCACAGGCGCTTCGCTCGCTTCACGCTCTCCCAATTAAGAACATCTTCCGGCAATGACTGACGCATCTTACCGTGACGCCATCTTTTCGACACCCCTCGATCGCGTGGCGAGCTTTTCGTTCGACGAGCGGGTCGTGGCCTGCTTTCCCGACATGGTCCGGCGCTCGATCCCCGGTTACGGCCAGATTCTCGGCATGTTCGGCGTCATCGCCGAGCGCCACCTGCGCCACGCTGCCCACGTCTACGACCTGGGCTGTTCGCTGGGCGCGGTGGGCCTGGCCCTGGCCGGACGACTGCCCGCCGATGCCTTCGAACTGACCGGCGTCGATCTCTCCCCGACGATGATCGGCCGCGCTCGGGAGATCGCCGCCGCCGAGAGCCCCGACCATCGGATGCAGTTCGTCGAGGGCGATATCCGCCACCTGGACTACCGGGCCAGCGGCATGATCGTGCTCAACTTCACGCTGCAGTTCCTGCCGCCGGCAGACCGCGACGCGGTGATCGACAAGCTGTTCGCGGCGCTGGAGCCCGGTGGCATCCTGGTGCTGTCCGAGAAGATCGTCGCGGAAGACGAACAGGAGAACGCCTGGCTGGTGGAGCGCTACCACGATTTCAAGCGCGCCAACGGCTACAGCGAGATGGAGATCAGCCAGAAGCGCACGGCCCTGGAGAACGTGCTGGTGCCGGATACGCTGGCCGCGCACCACGCGCGTCTGACCCAGGCCGGATTCTCGCGGGTGACGACCTGGTTCCAGTATCTCAACTTCGCCTCTCTCGTCGCTTTCAAGGACAAGGACGCGCTCATCGGGGCGAAGGCGGCCACCCAGGATGCCTGACACGCCCTCCGACACCCTCGCGCAGGCCGAACGCCGGCTCTACCTCGCCTTCCTGGAGCAGGGCCTGACCGGCTGGCTGGCGCGGCTGCCCGAGCAACTGGCACGAGGGCTCGACCGGCGCCGCCACGGCGACCTGCCGGCGTGGGAGAAAGCCGTGGCCAAGCTGCCCACGCTCCCGGCGTCCCGCGACGTCGATCTGACCGGCGATACCGTGACGGTGGATGTGGAGCTGGGCGACGCCGATCGTCGCCGCTGCCGCAATCTGCTCGAGATTCTGATGCCGTGGCGTAAAGGCCCTTATCGGCTCGGCGGTATCGGGATCGATACCGAATGGCGGTCGGACTGGAAATGGCAGCGCGTCGCGCCGCACCTCTCGCCCCTCGCCGGACGGCGAGTACTCGACGTCGGTGGCGGCAACGGCTATCACGCCTGGCGCATGGCCGGGGCCGGGGCGGCCTTCGTACTGGTGATCGACCCCTCGCCGCGGTTCCACTACCAGTTCCACGCCGTACGACACTTCGTGGGCGACGCGGATGACTACCGCACCCATTTCCTGCCAGTCGGCATCGAGGACGTGCCGGAAAAGCTCGCCGCTTTCGACACCGTGTTCTCGATGGGCGTGCTCTACCACCGCGCCTCGCCACTGGACCACCTGCGCCAGTTGAAGGACGCCCTGGCGCCCGGCGGCGAGCTGGTGCTGGAGACCCTGGTCGTCGAGGGCGACGAGGAGACCGTGTTCATGCCCGGCGAACGCTACGCCAGCATGCCCAACGTCTATTTCCTGCCCTCGTCACGCGCACTGGCGCACTGGCTCGATCGTAGCGGCTTCGAAGCCATTCGCTGCGTCGATGAGACGGCCACCACCCTCGACGAGCAGCGCTCGACGGCGTGGATGACCTTCCATTCGCTGGCCGATTTTCTGGACCCGGACGACCGTGGGAAGACGATCGAAGGTTATCCCGCGCCCCGACGGGCGACGCTGATCGCCCGCAAGCCGGGATATTGATCGCCGCGAATTCTCGATCGACGACGCGATCCCATCGATACGGCCGGCACCCCGGTGCCGGCCACTCGCCGTGCGACGAACCGGATTACGGGCAGGGCCCGGACTGGATATTGGCCTGGGTGATATTGCTCTCGGGGGGCACGCTGCAGATCAGCCAGACGTTACCGCCGATGATCGACCCCTTGCCGACCGTGATGCGCCCCAGGATGGTCGCGCCGGCGTAGATGACCACGTCGTCCTCGACGATGGGGTGGCGCGGCAGGCCCTTCTCCAGATGCCCTTTCTCGTCCGCCGGGAAACGCTTGGCACCCAGCGTGACCGCCTGATAGAGACGCACGCGATTGCCGATGATCGCCGTTTCGCCGATCACCACGCCGGTACCGTGATCGATGAAGAACCCTTCGCCGATCTGCGCGCCGGGATGAATGTCGATACCGGTATCGGAGTGGGCCAGCTCGGCGATGATCCGCGCCACCAGTCCGGCCCCCGCCTGGTAGAAGTAGTGAGCGATGCGATGGTAGATCACGGCATGAACGCCGGGATAGCAGAGCAGGACCTCATCGACGCTGCGCGCCGCCGGATCGCCGTAGAAAGCCGCCATGACGTCGTCATCGAGACGTCGACGCAGGCTCGGCAGGCTATCCGCGAACCCCTGGACGATCTGCGTCGCCGTGGCCGTGTGCTCGGAAGCCTTGTCACCGCCGAGCCGCGCCATGTAGCGCAGTTCCAGCAGCACTTCCTCATGCAGCGCGTTGAGCGCGCGGTCCAGGGTGTGGCCGACGTAGAAGTCCTCGCTCTCCTTGCGCAGATCGGAGGGACCCAGGCGCATGGGGAAGATGGCCCCGCTCAGGAACTCCAGCGTCTCGCGGATGCGATGTCGCGACGGCAACTCACGACAGCCCTTCTCCTTCTCGCGACCGTTTTGGGCGCGCCACTGCTCGCGCGTGGCGCGGAGCTGGGACACGATGCCATCAAGCTGCCAGTTGACGTGCTGCATGAAGATTTCCTTTCAGTCGCGGACGCAAGCGTCGGGCCGGAGCGACATGATACACCCGGGGGCGCCTGGGCCAAATGCCGCCGGACGCCGCCTCGCGAAGCGATCCCTGCCTTTTGCCAAGCCTTGTCGCTCGCCTAGCGCTCTTGATGCGTTCCGCGCGTGATCCCTGCCAACAACTCACCCATGTCCTTCGCCTCCCAGTGCGGGAAATGCTTGCGGATCAGCGCATTGAATTCGATCTCGAACGCCTGCCAGTCGACAGCGCCATCAGTTCCGTTGGCCGCCACTTCGACGGCACCGCGGATAAGCCCGGCCCCGACAGTGATATTGGTCAGCCGGTCGATCACCACGAAGCTCCCGGTTCCCGGGCTCTTGCGATAGTCGTCCAGCGGCACGCTCGCGGTCAGCTCGACCCGGCAGCGGCCGATGGCATTGAGCGGCAACGTCTCGGCGGTGTGATGCTCGAGGGTGTTGACGTCGATCTGGTAGTCGATCGCAGCGAACTTGCCGGCGATCTCCTGGGTGCCGATCTTGAAGTCGTAGAGACGACCTGGCTCGAGAGCGGTGTCATGCATCCAGACGATGTCGGCAGCCAGTGCGCTGGACTGTGCGACCTCGGCGTCCGCGGCGACCAGCCAGTCGCCGCGGGAGATGTCGATCTCGTCTTGCAGCGTCACGGTGATCGCCTGACCGGGATAGGCCTCCTCCAGGTCGCCGTCGAAGGTGACGATACGCTCGACGGTGGAGCGCTTGCCCGACGGCAGCGCCTTGACCGCCTGCCCGGGGCGCAGGATGCCGGCCTCGAGCGTGCCGCAGTAGCCGCGAAAATCGAGGTTCGGGCGGTTGACGTACTGCACCGGCAGGCGCAGGTCGGAGAGGTTCGAGTCATGGGCGACCTCGACGCTCTCCAGCAGTTCGAGCATGGCAGGCCCGGGCCGACCGTCGACCTGGTACCACGCCATCTTCTCGCTGCGATTGACGACGTTGTCACCGTCGAGTGCCGACATGGGGACGAAACGAATGTCCCTGGCGTCGAGCTTTTCGGCGAACTCGCGATAGTCGGCGACGATCTCGTCGAAGCGGGCCTGGGAGTAGTCGACCAGGTCCATCTTGTTGACCGCGATCACCAGATGCTGGATCCCCAGCAGGTCGGCGATGAAACTGTGACGTCGGGTCTGCACCTGCACGCCGTGACGGGCATCGATCAGGATGATCGCCAGGCTCGCCGTCGAGGCCCCGGTGGCCATGTTGCGGGTGTACTGCTCGTGGCCCGGCGTATCGGCAATGATGAACTTGCGCTTGTCGGTGGAGAAGAACCGGTAGGCGACATCGATGGTGATGCCCTGCTCCCGCTCCGACTGCAGCCCATCCACCAGCAGCGCCAGGTCCACCTTGTCGCCGGTCGTCCCGCTGGTCTTGGATGCCTGGGTAATCGCCGCCAGCTGATCCTCGTAGATCATCTTGGAGTCGTGCAGCAGCCGCCCGATCAGCGTCGACTTGCCGTCGTCGACGCTACCGCAGGTGATGAAGCGCAGCAGGTCTTTTTGCTCGTGCTCCTTCAGGTACTCGCTGATATTGTCGGCGATCAGATTCGATGTGTGTGACATTGGGCAATCCCGCTAGCTGTAAGCTGTAAGCTGTAAGCTGTAAGTCCCCCCACAGCCCGCCGCTTCCAGCTCTAGATTCATTCGTTATCCAGAGTGACTATCAACCCGTTGAGCATCGAAGATATCTCTCGGGTTTCCTGTAACCATCGCTGGCCTTGCTGATGTTCGATATAGCCGATTTCCATGCCGATATAGACCTGAGTACGCAACTCGGCACAAGAGCCTCTGGCAACGATCAGGAAGTGGCGTTTGTCCTTGCTCGTATACCGGCTCATGCCCTCAGCAATATTGCTAGGAATGGAAAGTCCTGAACGTGTGACCTGGTCCCGAAAGCCAAAATCACGCAGGGCGGAAAAGGTCTTATAGAGCTCAGCTGACAAGCGTGCCGAGCGTTTCCAAACCTGCAATCTTTCAAAATTCATGCTTCCACTCCCAGCCGTAAGCTAACGAAAAGCGCTTTTACCTGCAGAATCAAAAGGTTTTGGCTTTTGATTTTTCTTACAGCTTAAAGCTTATGGCTTACAGCTGGTTTCTCTTCCGGCTTTCTAATTCGCCTGAGGCGAATTAGAAGTACCCCTCCCGCTTCTTCTTCTCCATGCTGCCCACCTGATCCCGGTCGATGGCCCGGCCGGAGCGTTCCGAGGTGCGCGTCAGCAGCATCTCCTGGATGATCTCGGGCAGCGTGGCGGCTTTCGATTCCACCGCGCCGGTGAGCGGGTAGCAGCCGAGCGTGCGGAAACGCACCCACTTCTCTTCGGGCACTTCGCCGGGTTCCAGCGGCAGGCGCTCGTCGTCCACCATCACCAGCATGCCGTCGCGCTCGACCACCGGACGCGGCGCGGAGTAGTAGAGCGGGACGATGGGGATCGATTCGAGGTAGATGTACTGCCAGATATCCAGCTCGGTCCAGTTGGAGAGCGGGAAGACGCGGATCGATTCGCCCTTGTTGACCTTGCCGTTGTAGAGGTTCCACAGCTCCGGGCGCTGGTTCTTGGGATCCCAGCGGTGGTGCTTGTCGCGGAAGGAGTAGACCCGCTCCTTGGCGCGGGAGGCTTCCTCGTCGCGCCGCGCGCCACCGAAGGCGGCATCGAAGCCGTACTTGTCCAGCGCCATCTTGAGCGACTGGGTCTTCATGATGTCGGTGTACTTGGCGCTGCCGTGGTCGAAGGGGTTGATGCCGGCGGCCCGCCCCTCCTCGTTGATGTGCTCGATCAGCTCCATGCCGACCTCCGCGGCCATCTTGTCGCGGAACTCGATCATCTCCTTGAACTTCCAGGTGGTGTTGACGTGCATCAGCGGGAACGGCGGCGGACCGGGATGGAACGCCTTGCGGGCCAGGTGCAGCATCACCGAGGAGTCCTTGCCGATGGAGTAGAGCATCACCGGGTTGCCGAACTC
>NZNW01000109.1 GCA_002695065.1 Salinicola sp.
CCGTGCGCGAGGCGGCAGCCAAGGTTGGCCGCGATGTGACTTTCGGCATTCGTCTGCATGTCATCGTCAGAGAGACCGACGAGGAGGCGTGGCACGCTGCCGACAAGCTGATTTCTCATCTCGACGACGACACCATTGCTGCCGCACAAAAGGTCTTCTCACGCATGGACTCCGTCGGCCAATCGCGCATGGCGAAACTGCATCGGGGCGATCGCAGCAACCTCGAGATCAGCCCCAATCTATGGGCCGGCGTGGGGTTGGTCCGAGGTGGGGCGGGTACCGCGCTGGTCGGTAGCCCGAAAACCGTTGCCGAACGCATGCGCGAGTACCAGCAGCTCGGCATCGACACCTTCATCATGTCGGGCTATCCGCACCTCGAGGAAGCTTGGCGTTTTGGCGAATCGGTGCTGCCGCTTTTGCCGCTGGAGACCAACATCAATGCATCCGATATCGCAGTCAACATGGGTCCTTTCGGGGAGACGATCGCCAATGTCGAACGGCCCAAGGCCACGTCCAGTTCATGACATGACTCATGACCGGAAAAACGATGCGTGACGGGAAACCATTGAGCCGCTTCGGCGGCTTTTTCTATACATCACGCCTCATTTATTTTTACTCTAAAACGATTTCACCAGACAAAAGAAACGATTTACCGTCGAACGGTATAAACCACAAATCACCACCAAAAGGACTCCTTACATGGAAGCGCTTAAAGGAAATTTTGTCTCGCAAAAACATGACAAATCGCCCCATCGAATATCTCGCCCATCCTATCTCAAGTACTTGGCCGCATCGGCACTGGCACTAGTGATGTCGTCGACCTCGGCGCTGGCGGAAGATGCCCCGCAGAGTATTCAAATCGGATTCCAGAAAGCGAGCATTCTTACCTTGCTTAAGGCCCGCAGCACGCTCGACCAGGCACTCGAGTCGCGCGGCATAGATACCGAGTGGATCGAATTTCCCGCCGGCCCGCAGATGCTCGAGGCACTCAATCTGGGCAGCATCGACTTCGCGACCGTCGGTGACGCGCCGCCGATCTTCGCTCAGGCCGCCAACGCCGACCTGGTCTATGTCTCGCGAACGCCAGCCAATCCGAAAACCGAAGCCATCCTCGTGCCGAAGGATTCACCGATTCATAGCGTCGCCGATCTCGAGGGAAAATCGGTGGCGCTCAACAAAGGCTCCGACGTCAACTACCTGGTGGCTACGGCACTCGCCTCCGCCGATCTCGAGTACTCACAAATTACCCCGCGCTATCTAAAACCGGCCGATGCCCGCGCTGCCTTCCAGCAAGGCTCGGTCGATGCCTGGGCCATCTGGGACCCCTACTATGCCGAAGCGGAAGTGAATGCCGGCGCGAGACTGCTGACCGATGCCACAGACCTGGTGCCACACTACAGCTTCTATCTGTCGAGTCGCGACTTCGCCGAGTCCTACCCCGACCTGGTCAATCTGTTCAATCAGCAGATTGAAGCGGTCAGCCAGTGGACCTCGAATCACCACGCTGAGGCGGCAAAGATACTCTCTAGCGCCACGGACCTGCCGGTACCGATCTGGCAGCGTGCCATCGAGCGTACCGACTACGGTCTGGAGCCGGTCACCGACGACATTCTCACCGAACAGCAGACGCTGGCCGACACCTTTTATGATATCGGGCTGATTCCCAAGGAGGTCGATGTCAGCACCGCGAAGTGGAAACACGCCTCTCGCTAGGGAGACCGGGTCGCGCACCCATGATGCTATATGGCATCGGAGGAGCCGACTTTCTTCGCCACTTTTTGCATAAGTCGCAAGAGCACGGCCTTTGTGATTAGCACGGTGCCCCATCCATGGGCGGAGAACTTCATCCGCCTCATATGTTGATAGCCTCTACATGGCAAACGCCTATATCGATCCACGACAGCGCTCCGTGGTACAGCAACTGATGCACAGCTGGATAGGGCGCAGTGAGCTGCCTACCTGGATACTCATAGCGACCGTTTATAGCGGCTGGTTCGCCTGCGTGGTCTATTGGCAAACGCTGGGGCTGTTCGCGACCACCCTGCTGCAGATTGTGCTTACTACTTGGTATATGTCGCTACAGCATGAATTGATTCATGGTCATCCCACGCGCTTCCCACGTCTGAACCAGCTGTTTGGCACCTTGCCGCTGGCAGTATGGTATCCCTATGGCCTGTACCGCGACTCGCATTTGGCACACCACCGTAATCATACGCTGACCGATCCCGACGAAGATCCGGAAACCTACTATCTGTCACCTGAACGTTGGGTAAGACTCAAGCCGTGGCAGCAACGCGTGATTCATCTACGCAATACCTTTCCCGGCCGTTTGTTGTTGGGTCCACTGCTGGATATCGCGGCCACATCGAAGAAAATGATGCAGGCGCGGGATCGTGCGGCCATCACCATGTGGTTGGTTCATCTGACGCTACTGGCGGGGCTGCTTTACTGGATGCAGCAGCAGGGTTCTCACCGTTGTGGTTCTTGGGCGCGGTGAGCTATCCAGCCCTGTCGCTGACCAAAGTACGCTCCTTTTACGAACACCGCGCCGAGGAGGCTCCGCTGGCACGATCAGTCAATAACGAAGCCGCATGGCCGTGGCGCCTATTGTTCCTGAATCTCAACTACCATGCTGTGCATCACGATCTGCCCGGTCTCCCGTGGTACGGTCTGCGCAAAGTCTATCTGCTGTATCGCACCGACTACCATAAGCGCAACCAGGGGTTTCATGTCGTCGGTTACAGCGAGTGGTTAGCGCGCTTCTGGCGCAAACCGGTCAACGTCAACGTCCATCCGGGGCCGCACAAGGGTGCACAGAATGCCGGTCATTTCACTGCCGATGTACGATATCCATCATGCCTCGACGGTCGCCCTGACCTCAGAGCTGACGACGCTGTTGTCGCAGCGCGGCGTGCCAGCCGAAGTTGAGTGACCTACCGACCTGCTACCGCACTGGCGCGATGACAGTCTGCTGCTGAGCCAAACCTGCGGCTATCCGCTGGTGGCGTTACTACCCGATGTACAAGTGGTCGGCGCTTTTCATTCCAACGCGCCAGGCTGTGAGGGATTGCGCTATCGCAGTTGGCTGGTAGCGCGAAAGGAAGATGAAGACCTCACCATAAGCGATTTTCATGGCCGCCGCGCGGTATGCAACAGCCATGACTCGCACTCTGGCTATAACTCACTACGCCATGTCATCGCCCCATTGGCACGCGACGGCGAGTTCTTCCGTAGTACATTGATAAGTGGGAGCCACTGTCAGTCGCTGGCGGCGCTGCGCGACAGGCGTGCGGATATGGCGGCTATCGATTGCATTACCTGGGCACTGCTAAGTCTCCATCACCCTGAAGAACTTAGCGGACTGGCAATCATCGGTGAAACGCCACTGTGCGCCTCGCTGCCGCTGATGACCTCGGCAAAAACCGATGCGACGACCCTCGTGCATCTGCGTAGCGCCCTGAGCGAACTCACTACGGCTAAAAGATACCAACCGCTACTGACGCAACACCTGATTAGTGGGTTCGCGGTGACAGATCGGGCGTTCTACGACGAAGTGCAAGCGTGGGAAGACCAGGCGATCGAGTATGGCGTATCGGTGTTGTAACTACCGAAGACGTCCCTGAAGATACCTATGCACTCGTGCTGCGAGTTTACGCCTCCTGCTGACGGCACTGCTCGGCGAGCTGGCCTTCAGGCTTAGCTAAGCCCGAGCGTTTACGCCAAGCGCATCAGGAATCACGATTGGGCATCCGTCGCCCGGCGCTGGCCGCGTCACGATCCCACGGCAGGCGCTTCCGTGACCACGCGCTCGATCCACTCGCCACTGACGAAATCGGGCTCGAACCGCGAAACACGCCCCAGGTCCCCAGGTTCGTCAAGGCCCGGCCACCAGACCTCCAGCCCGCCACGCTTGGCATGTCGTGTCCACTCATCCAGTCGCGGAAGGCTGAGGCTGCCCTGTCTGGCACTCGCCAACGCTTGGGGTGCTGGCGAAACCCAGCGCACGCCATGCTCGTGCAACGTTCGCCACTCTCTTTCCGGTGTGTCGGTGGCCACGTCCGCCGCGAGTAATGGATAGCCACGGTGATGAAAGCTCGCGGCGGCACGACGCGCATGCGCGTGCTGCAGTAGCGCTTCACCCTGGAGCCGCAGAATGACACGATCCGGCGACATGCCGAGACGCGCTAGCAAGCCTTCGTAGACCGAACCATGAGAATCCTCGACCGCCTGAATGTGGCGCCAATGCACATCGACAATGAGCCGTTGCTTGGCTTCGGGGTCCTGGCTCAAGTGATGGAGCGCGTGAAGCACCCGCTGGAAACGATCGACAAAGACGACGTCCTCTCGATCCCAGGCCAGGAAATAGAGAGAGTCGGTGATCAACTGACCACCGGAGTCGTCGCGAATTTCTGTGTAGGCCTCCTGCGCTTCATGGTCGAGACGTTTGAGCGAATAGACCGTGCGTTGGCGAGGGTACAACTGACGGTCGAGCAAGGTTGCCGAGATCGACCCATCTCGATAATGAAAATGCGCGTGGTGGGAGAGCGTCGAGCGCGGATTGAAGATATCGAGGTGCTGATTGAAATAATTGACGACCTGAGTCAGCGGCATGGAAAGTCCTCCTGCAATGGAATCGACGACAACGTTTCAACCTGGGTTTTGCATACCCCACCGTCGCACCGTCACGGTCTCGAGGGTTTCGAAAACGAGATTCTCGACCAGCAGACCGATGAGAATCACGACCACGAGTCCCGCGAAGACGTTATCGGTGTACAGTTCGTTGCGATTCTGAAAAATGTACCAACCCAGCCCTCCGCCACCGGAGGAAGCCCCGAACACCAATTCCGCTGCGATCAGTGTGCGCCAGGCAAACGCCCAGCCAATCTTCAATCCCGCCAGAATCGACGGCAGCGCCGCAGGAATGAGTAGATGGACGACATAGCGCAGCCCTCGCAGCCCGTAATTTCTTCCCGCCAGCCTGAGCGTTTCGGGCACCCCTTGAAAACCAGCATGGATATTGACGGCCATCGCCCACAGCACCGAGTGAACCAGCACGAAGACCAGGCTACCCTCCCTCAGCCCGAACCACAGAAGCGCGAGCGGCAACAGCGCGATCGCTGGCAACGGACTGAACATCGAGGTCAACGTACCGAGCAGATCCCGGCCCACCCGCGTGGAAACGGCCAATACGGTCAACGCCAGCGCGCCGACGACACCCAATGCATAACCCTTGATCAAGACGAAAAGCGAATTCGCCACCTTGGACGGCAGCGTGCCGTCTCCGATACCGGCCCACAGGGCACTGGCAGTATCCAACGCACTGGGCAGCATCAAGGGGTTGTTCTGATAGCGTGCCAACGCCTCCCAGATCAGGGCCAGCAGTATCAGGATGACGCCTTTGCGGACCAGCGCGCTATCCCAGAGGCGTTGCCACCATGGTCGCGACTGTACCCGCACCCGTTCGTCGACCGGCGCCAGTTCGACGTAACGATCCTCACGCGGTATCGGCAGTTGTCGACTCATGTCGACACCTCGGATGGCGATGACGACGTCGCCCGGATATCGAACAGCAATTCGTGAATATGGCGGCCGCGACGTTGGGTGGTCGGGCTGCCCAGGCTGGCGAGCGAGTCTTCGCTGCAATCGAGCTCGGCACGCACGCGGCCGGGATGTGGAGACAGCAGCAACACACGATTGCCGACGATCTGCGCTTCTTCGATGGAGTGGGTGACGAACAGTAGTGTCGATGCGGTCTGCTCGCACAGCGCCAGCAGCTCCTCCTGCATCTTGCGCCGCGTCAGCGCATCGAGCGCAGCGAAAGGTTCATCCATCAGCAGGATCTTCGGTTCCATGGCCAGGGCTCGCGCGATCGCCACGCGCTGCTTCATACCGCCAGATAGCGTATGGGGATAAGCATGGGCGAAACGCGACAGCCCGACCGTCTCCAACACTTTATCCGCGCGCGCTTCCGCCGTCCGACGATCGAGCCCCCGTGCGATTCGCAACGGGAACACCACGTTCTGGCGCACGCTTTTCCATGGCATGAGCTGATCGAAGTCCTGAAAGACCACGAAACGATCGGGGCTCGCGCCACGAATCGACGCGCCGTCGAGACGTATTTCGCCCTCCGTCGGCCGCAGAAAACCCGCCACCGCCTTGAGCAAGGTCGACTTTCCGCATCCGGACGGCCCCAGCAAGACGAAGCGATCCGCCGGCAGCACGTCGAAGCTTACCGACTGGGTCGCCCGCACCCCCCCCTGACGCGTGACATACTCCAGGGTCACCGCGTCCACGGCCAGCCGAGGCCGGACCGACGAGGCCCCCGGTACGGGAGCGTCGCGGGAATGCCATGCTTCCGCCACCCCCATTCAGCTGCCCTCCCAACGACTGGCGTCATCGACGAAGTAATCCAGCCAGTCGGCCGGCTGATGGTGAATCGCGCCGACACGATGAAGGAACTCGGCCAAGGGATAGGTATTGCGCGGTACCGGCGTATAGCGCACCTTGGGATCGGTGATGATCGACTCCAGCGTCGCCACCTCGAGCTTGGAGTCGGTCACGCTGCGATAGATTTTGGCGGACTCGGTAGGATGCTCACCGATGAACTGATCCGCCTCCTCCAGCGCCTCCAGAAAGAGCCCGTACACCTTGGGGTGCTGTTCGAAGAAACTCGACCTGGCGTAGATCAGCGTCGGAGTGATCGGCCCTCCCACGATATCGTAGGAACTCAGCACACGGTGCACGTCGGGGTCCTCGAGCTCCTGATATTGATAGGGAATATTGGAGAAGTGAGCGCTGATCTCGGTACCGCCCGAAATCAACGCCGCCGTGGCATCGGGATGCGGTAGCGACACCGTCAGATCATCCAGCCGATCATATTGGTCGTCACCGAAGGCTTTGGCGACCGCCATCTGCAGCAGACGTGACTGGACGGAAACGGTGACTGCCGGCACGGCAATCTTGTCGCCCGGACCGAAGTCTTCGAGCGTCTCGACATCAGGATTGTTGGTGACCAGATCATTGGGAAACTCCCCCAATGCGGCAAACGCCTTGACGTCGAGACTGCCCCGGGTACGATCCCAGGCCGTCAATAAGGGGCCGACACCGGCGCTCGCAATGTCGATGCTATCGGACAACAGCGCACTATTGACGTTGGCGCCCCCCGACAACTGCACCCACTCGACATCCAGATCGATGCCAGCGGCTTCGGCTTTCTTCTCAAGCAACCCCTGGTCCCGAATCACATGCAGCGGCAAGTAAACGAGACCGTATTGCTCAGCAATTCGCAGAGTCTCGGCATCGGCACTTTCGCTTATCGCCAGTCCTGAAACGGCAATCGCCAGCGCACCCAGTGACGCCGACACCTTCAGCCTTCCGAAAAATAATCGAAACGACATTGGCAATATCCTTCGCACCCATATTGAGATGGACACCGAGCACGGCCCGGTGATATCGATACGTTACGCAGGCACGTCGACAACCACCAATCAGAGTTTTGTCATTGCTAATCGTGTTGTCCGCTAAGCAAAAAAAGGGATTTAGATCTAACGACAACTGATTTAACACCCGGCTTCGAGTTCAGGATCATGATCACCTGTGCCATGTCGAGGAATCCGAAATGACCCGCCACACATTCCACGTCCGGCCCGCTGCCGGCCATATCGGTGCCGAGATCGTCGGCCTGGATTTATCGAAACCGCTCTCAACCCAGCAGTGGGAGGCGCTCAGGCAAGCCTTTCACGACCACCAGGTTCTGTTCTTCCACGATCAGCATCTGACCCGCGATCAGCACATTGCGCTGGGGCGCCGTTTCGGCAAGCTGCACATTCATCCCATGACTCCAGGACCGGAGGGCTACCCGGAGATATTCCCGATCCACGCCGATGCCGGTTCTTCGGATGACGTGCGCAAGATTCGTCAGGGGCTGAGTCGCGCCATCAATGGCAACCACTGGCACTCCGACGTATCTTGCGACGAAGAGCCACCATTGGGCAGCCTACTCTACTTGCGCGAAGTGCCGCCTGTCGGCGGAGACACGCTATTTGCCAGTGGCTACGCAGCATTCGAGGCGCTGTCACCGGCCATGCAGCGCTTTTTGTCCGGGCTTCGGGCACGCCACTCGGGAGAGGAGAACTACAAGCTTCGCTACGCCGGTCGCAAGGCGCAGGACCGTAGCGCCTTCGGTTTCCAGAACGGAAAAGAATATCCGGAAGCGATCCACCCGGTCGTTCGCACCCATCCCGATACCGGGCGTCAGGCGCTTTTCGTCAATCCAGGATTCACGGCCGAAATCGTCGATCTGGCGCCGGAGGAGAGCCGGGCCCTGCTCGACTTTCTCTACCGTCATCAGACGTCACCTGAATTCACTTTCCGTCTGCGTTGGCGACCCAATACGCTGGCACTGTGGGACAACCGCTGCGTGCTACATCGGGCGATCTACGATTACGCGGGTCAGACCCGCAGCGGTGAGCGAGTCACCATTCAGGGCGACCAACCCTATTTTATTCAACCCGCGCAATCGCAATGGATATCAGAAGCTATCGTGGCGGGGTGAGGCCACACGAGAGCTCGTCCAGTGCAGCCTCTGATGTCGCATAGCGACGGTACAAAAGATGGTTACAGGGATGGCCGGTACTAAAAAGTCCGCCGGGCGGCGAGCTGAAAACGAGCCGGTCGACTCAGCGCTTGGCGTAGAGCCTCTCGGCGTGATAGCGCAAGTGTTCGTCGATGAAGCTGGCGATGAAGAAGTAGCTGTGGTCGTAGCCGGGGTGGCGGCGCAGGGTCAGCGGGTGATCGTGCTCCTCGCAGACCGCTTCCAGCCGCTCCGGCTTGAGCTGCTCTTCGAGAAAGTTGTCAGCTTCGCCCTGGTCGATGAACAGCGGCTGGCGCGACGAGCCCTTGGCGACCAGTTCGCAGGCGTCGTACTGCGTGCGCAGGCCGACGTCGTCGCCCAGGTAGTTCTCGAAAGCCTTCTGCCCCCAGGGCACCTGGGTCGGGTTGACGATCGGCGCGAAGGCCGAGACCGCCGCATAACGCCCAGGCTGACGCAGCGCCAGCACCAGTGCACCGTGGCCCCCCATGGAGTGACCGCTGATCGATTCGCGACCGTTGACCGGGAAGTGCAGCCGTACCACCGAGGGCAGCTCCTCGGTGACGTAGTCGTACATCCGGTAGTGCTTCGACCACGGCTCACGCTTGGCGTTGAGGTAGAAACCCGCGCCGGAACCGAAATCGTAGCTGTCGTGCTCGCCGGGCAGGTCCAGGCCGCGGGGGCTGGTGTCCGGACAGACGATCGCGATACCCAGCTCGGCCGCGGTCTTGAGCGCCCCCGCCTTCTGCATGAAATTCTCGTCGTTGCAGGTCAGACCGGAGAGCCACCACATCAGCGGCACGCGCCCTTCCTCGGCCTGCGGCGGAAGATAGATCGCGAAGATCATGTCGCAATCCAGCGCCCGGGAGTAATGCTTGTAGCGCTTGACCCAGCCACCGAAACTCTTGGTGGCCGAGACCAGCTCCAACTGCTCGCTCATCGACATGGTTTTCTCCTTGCAGCACCGGCGGCATCACCACCGGCGGATTGGACGCGTGTCGGACGCGGTTCGCGCGGCCTCGGGCGCGATGGATCAGATGCCATTCGCGGCTTTGGACGCGTGTTGAAGGCTCTTCGCGCGGCTTCGGGTGCGTATTAGTTGAAGGTCCTTCGCGCGGCTTCGGGCGCGTATCAAAAATGCAGCACCGTACGAATGCTCTTGCCCGCGTGCAGCAGCTCGAACGCCTCGTTGATCTGGTCGAACGGCATGTCGTGGGTGACGAACTCGTCGATCTTGATCTCGCCGTCCATGTAGCGCTGGACGTAGCCCGGCAGCTCGGTACGGCCCTTAACGCCGCCGAAGGCGGAGCCCTTCCAGACCCGGCCGGTGACCAGCTGGAACGGGCGGGTGGAGATCTCTTCACCGGCGCCGGCAACGCCGATGATGATCGATTCGCCCCAGCCCTTGTGGCAGCACTCCAGCGCCGAACGCATTACGTTGACGTTGCCGATGCACTCGAAGGAGTAATCCACGCCACCGTCGGTCAGGTCGACGATCACCTGCTGGATCGGATCGCTGTAATCCTTCGGGTTGACGAACTCGGTCGCCCCGAACTGGCGCGCCAGCTCGAACTTGTCAGGATTGACATCGATGGCGATGATCCGAGACGCCTTGGCCATCTGCGCGCCCTGGATCACCGCCAGGCCGATGGCGCCGAGGCCGAATACGGCCACGGTGGAACCGGGCTCGACCTTGGCGGTATTCAACACGGCGCCGATACCGGTGGTGACGCCACAGCCGAGCAGACAGATCTTGTCCAGCGGGGCTTCCTTCGAGACCTTGGCCAGCGAGACTTCCGGCAGCACGGTGTACTCGGAGAAGGTCGAGGTGCCCATGTAGTGGTGCAGCGAGGTGCCGTTCTTCGAGAACCGCGTCGTGCCATCCGGCATCAGCCCCTTGCCCTGGGTCGCGCGCACCGCGCCACACAGGTTGGTCTTGCCGGAGAGGCAGAACTTGCACTTGCCGCATTCGGCGGTGTAGAGCGGGATGACGTGATCGCCCGGCTTCAGGCTGGTGACGCCCTCGCCCACTTCCTCGACGACCCCGGCGCCCTCGTGGCCCAGCACCGACGGGAACAGCCCCTCGGGATCCTTGCCGGAGAGCGTGTAGGCATCGGTATGGCAGACGCTGGTGGCGACGATGCGCACCATGACTTCACCCGCCTTGGGGCCCTGTACATCGATCTCTTCCAGCGAGAGCGGCTTGCCTGCTTCCCAGGCGATTGCGGCACGCGATTTCATACCAGAACTCCACTATGAGCTTGAGAAACTTCGATTTGGGTCGCTCGACATCCGGCCGGCGCCATGGCGACTCTTCCAGCTTCAGTCTAGGCGCACGCCGCCAGGCAATAAACCTGGCATTTCGCAGATGATTGTTGCCATGCAACAATAATAGCCCCGCAGCGAGGAGAGGAGCCGCCGGTATGTCGCGCTGGGATGGTATCGAGGCATTCGTTGCCGTGGTCCGGCTGGGCACGTTTTCGCGCGCCGCCCAGTCGCTGAAGGTGTCCAACTCCCACGTCAGCCGGCTGGTCAGCCAACTGGAGCAGGAGCTGGGAACGCCGCTGCTCTATCGGACGACGCGCCAGATTCGGCTGACCGATGGCGGCGCCGTGTATTACGAACACTGCCGTTCGCTGCTCGACGGCTTCAAGGAGGCCGAGGCCGCGCTCAACGAGCTTCAGTCCCAGCCTCAGGGGCGGCTCGCCATCAGTTGCGCAACCACGTTCGGCGAGCGCTTCATCGCGCCGCTGGTCAATGACTTCCACTGTCGTTATCCCCAGCTCGACGTGCGCCTTCACTTCACCAATCGCACGGTCGAGCTGATCGACGAGGGCTTCGACGTGGCCATTCGCATGGGCGTGCTCAGGGATTCGAGCCTGCTGTCGCGGCGGCTGTGCCAGCGTCGCGAATACGTCGTCGGCGCCCCAGACTATTTTCAACGATACCCGACGCCGCACAGTCTCTCGGAGCTGTCGCACCACAACTGCCTGGTCGGATCGCGGGACAGCTGGCTGTTCAGCGTCGATGGCCGACAGCGCGAGGTTCGCGTGGCGGGAAACTGGTGGGGCAATTCGGGGCCGGCGCTGCTGGACGCCGCCTGTAAGGGCATCGGCCTGGCGCAGCTGCCGGACTACTACGTGGAAACGGCGATCCGCCAGGGCCAGCTGACGGCGGTGCTGGACCGCTACCAGTTCACCGACACCGCGGTGTGGGCGGTGTATCCCCGCCACCGCCAGCTCTCCTCGAAGATTCGCCTGCTGGTCGATTTCCTGGCCGCACGGCTGCCGAATGCGATTGCGGCCGATTAGGCATTCGCGCCGTGACTACAGGCCATCCGGGCCGGCGACATCCCGGCCCGGCACATCGCGAATCGTCGATTCAATGATGGAAGAAGTGATCGATACCGTCGTTGAGGTAGGCATCGCCGAACTCCGCTTCCCGCGCCAGTGCGGCGGGATCGGGCAGCTCAACACGCTGGCGAGAACGCAGCAGCAGCCCCTCTTCCCGGAACGCGGTCAGGGTGCGGCTGACGTGCACCGACGACAGCCCCAGGGCATCGCCGAGGTGCTGCTGGGAGAGCGGCAACCGGATGCTGTTGCCCTGGCGGGCCTTGGTGCGCTCCAGTCTCACGTACATTTCGTAGATCAGGTGGGCGAGGCGCTGACGCGCGCTGCGACGAGCGAGGTTGACGAGACGCTCGGTCAGCAGGGCCTGCTGGTGCGAGGAGATCGCGAAGAAAATGGTCGACAGGGTCAGCGATTCGCGGAAGACGTTGATCAACCGGCGATGCGGGAAATGACACACGACACCATCCTCGAGCATGGCGACGCCGGTCAGCCGCTCCTTGAAGGCGAACTCCCTCAGGCCGATGATATCGCCGGGCAGGTAGATCTCGAGAATTTGACGGGAACCGTCTTCCATGTGACGGAAAGAGTAGGCCCAGCCCTTGCTCAGAGTACAGAACTCGCGGGCGGTATCGCCCTCCTGCCACAGTATCTGGTCGCCCTTGATTTCCGTCGGGCTCTGCTCGAGCTCGGCCAGCAGGGCCTCGTCATTCTCGGAAAGCTCACCGTAGTGCTTGAAATGACAGATAATGCAACTGTCTTGGCTCATTACCCTTGCCCTTGTTACGTGCTTCCTGGGCGACCGTGTCAGGCCCCCTGATTAAGGAGGTCGATATTGGCACAGCCAGACGCGATTGTCGTTATCACGCATCAGGGTCGACGACCCGGGCTAGGGCCGGGGAGGCCCGGGCAACGTCACGATCGGCGGATCAACATTCGATCGTGTTGACGGCCAACCCGCCGCGGGACGTCTCCTTGTACTTGTCCTGCATGTCACGCCCCGTATCCCGCATGGTGCGAATCACCTTGTCGAGGGAGACGAAATGCTCGCCGTCTCCGCGGAGTGCCATCTGGGCGGCATTGATCGCCTTGACCGACGCGATGGCGTTACGTTCGATACAGGGCACCTGAACCAGACCCGCGATCGGATCGCAGGTCAGCCCCAGGTTGTGCTCCAGCCCGATTTCGGCGGCATTCTCCACCTGCGCTGGCGTGCCGCCCATCAGCTCCGCCAACCCGGCGGCAGCCATCGCACAGGCTGACCCGACCTCGCCCTGGCAGCCTACCTCCGCTCCCGAGATCGAGGCGTTGGTCTTGCACAGCACGCCGATGGCGCCCGCCGTCAGCAGGAAACGGACCACGTCCCGCTCACAGGCGTCGGGCTGGAACTTCATGTAGTAGTGCAGTACCGCCGGCACGATGCCCGCCGCCCCGTTGGTGGGTGCGGTCACCATGCGACGCCCGGCGGCGTTCTCCTCGTTGACCGCCAGCGCGAAGAGATTGACCCAGTCCATCGCCGAGAACGTGCTGGCGATCAGGCTTTTCTCATCGTCCATCGCCAGCAGACGGCGATGCAGCGCAGGGGCCCGCCGCCTCACGTTGAGGCCGCCGGGCAGCACGCCCTGCTGGTCCAGGCCGCTGTCCACGCACGCCTTCATCGCCAGCCATATCTTCCACAATCCGCTGCGGATCTCGGGCTCGCTACGCCAGACCCGTTCGTTGGCAAGCATCACATCGCTGATGGAGATCCCTTCACGACGGCAGATTTCCAGCAGTTCGACCGCGTTTTTGAACGGGTAAGGGAGACTGACGGCAGACGACGCGGCATCGCCCTGGGCGGCCTGTTCGGCATCGACCACGAAGCCACCACCGACCGAGTAGTAGGTGTTGTCGTGCACGATGCCGTGCTCGTCGTGAGCGCTGAGTCGCAGGGCGTTGGTGTGGTAGTCGAGAATCTCGTCGCACCATTGGATGTCCCGATGGGCGTCGAAGGCGATCGCCTGGACGCCCGCCAGCTTCAACTCCCCGTCGCGATGCATCGCCGCCAGCCGAAGCGCCAGGTCGTCGGGATCGACGGTCAACGGACGCTCCCCCATGAGGCCGCCGATGACGGCGCTATCCGTGTTGTGCCCTCTGCCGGTCGCCGACAGCGACCCATAGAGCGTGATCGATACCCGCTTCACCGAACTCAACAGCTCGCGCTGGCGCAGCGCCGAGACGAAGTCGTAGGCGGCCTGCATCGGGCCGACGGTATGCGAGCTCGAGGGGCCGATACCGATCTTGAACAGGTCGAACACACTGAATGGCATGTCGCCACCTCCGTTGTCGCTTGGGCACCAGGATCCGTCGCAACCGGAACAGGCACGAGATGTAGTTTGACTTCAGTGTGATAGCCGTTTACACCGGAAACAATCGATAAAAACTGCCGAACCTTATAGCCTGGCTAAACCATGATCCATACACTCAACGCACAGACTCACGCCTGGCTCAAGGTATTCGCGGTCAGCGCCCGCCATCTGTCGTTCACCCGTGCGGCAGAGGAGCTCCATGTCACCACTGGCGCCGTCAGCCAGCAGATCAAGCAGTTGGAGGATCGCCTGGGCTTTCGACTGTTCAGGCGTCTGCCACGCCAGTTGGCACTGACGGAAGAGGGCGAGCGGCTGGCGGGCGTGGTGTCCCAGGCCTACGAAGCCGTCGGGCTGGAAGTGGACCGCCTGCGCGGCGGTGTCATGAGCGGTGTGCTGCGGCTGCGCTGCCTGCCTTCGTTCCTGGCCAAGTGGTTGATGCCGAGGCTGCCGCGCCTGCAGGCCCGCTTTCCCGATATCGATCTGCACATCACCGCCGAGGACAGCAATCTCTCGCTGCTCGACGGCGGCTACGATCTGGCCATCGACCTCAACGACGGCCACTATCCCGGCCTTCAGACCACCGCCTTGATCGACGAGAAGATCTTTGCCGTCTGCTCGCCGCAGTTGCTCAGGAGACGGCCCCCTCTCACGCATCCCGAGGCCTTGGGTTACTACCCCCTGCTGCACGACGTGACGGCCTGGCGTGGCAGCCACGACTATGCCGAGTGGGAACACTATCTGAAGGCGATCGGCGGCGAGCGGGTCAATGTCAGGCGGGGTTACACGTTCAACCGCAACCAGCTGACGGTGGAAGCGGCGATCGCCGGCATGGGTGTGGCGATCGCCCGGCGCACGTTGATCGGTGACGAACTGGCCAGCGGACGCCTGATTGCACCGTTCGCCGGTTCCGTCGCAACCGGCAAGCGCTACGGGCTGGTCTATCAGCAAGGCGCCCTGGACGACCGTCGGGTGCAGGCGGTGCACGACTGGCTGGAGGAGGAGGCGAGACGATCCCAGGAGATCGCCCCCTCTTCCGGTTCCGTCGACTAAGATCCTGTCGACCAAGGCTCTGTCGACCGAGCGAGGCGCGCTCGCCCGGCTTCAGCGAACGACGCCGCGCTCGCGCAAGGCGGCGAGCCCCTCCCCCTCCACGCCCAGCGTCGCCAGCACCTCTTCGGTATGTTGCGCGAAGACCGGCGCCGGCCGCCGGATTTGCGCAGGCGTCGCCGACAGCTTGCTGGCGAAGCCGATGGTCTGCATGCGCCCGATGACGGGATGGTCGAGCTCCTGGACCATGCCCCGCTCCCGGTAGTGCGGATCGTCCATCGCCTGGGCAAAGTCGTTGATCGGCCCCGCCGGTACGCCGGCTTCGTCGCACCGGCTCAGCCAGTGCTGCGTGTCGGCCGTGCACATCAGCTCCTCCAGCAACGACTCCAGGACATCGACGTTGCGACCGCGGTCGCTGTTGGTGAGGAAGCGAGGATCCTCGGTCAAGTCGGCACGCTCCAGCACGTCGTTACAGAACCGCTCCCAGGTGCGCTGGTTGGCGCATCCCAGCATCATGTAGCCATCCTGAACCTTGACCGCCTGATAAGGCGCGGAAACACGGTGCCGCCATCCGGTCGGCTGCGGAACGCGCCCCTCGGCGAAGTAAGCGGCCGCTTCCCAGGTGAACCACGGCAGGCCGCACTCGGCGATCGCGACATCGACCAGTTGCCCCTCGCCGGTCTTCTGCTTGTGGATGTAGGCCGCCAGTATCGAATAGATCGCGGTGATCCCGGCCCCGATGTCGTAGACCGCGACGCCGGTCTTCAATGGCCGCCGCCCCGGCTCGCCGGTCATCGACATCAGCCCCGTCATCCCCTGGGCGACCAGGTCGAAACCGCCCTTGCGCCGATAGGGGCCGGTCTGCCCGTAGCCAGATATCGAACAGTAGACCAGACCGGGATTGATCTCCTTGAGCGTGTCGTAGTCGATCTTCAGCGACTGGGTCACGCCGGGGCGATAGTTCTCGACCACGACGTCCACTTCCTTCGCCAGCCGGTAGAACAGCGCCAGCCCGTCGGGCTCCTTGAGGTTGAGCGAGATGCTGCGCTTGTTGCGGTTGATCTGCGCGAAACAGGTGGACTCGTCATTGACGTAGGGTCCCATCTGACGGCTGTCGTCGCCGCCATTGGTCTTCTCCACCTTGATCACGTCCGCGCCCATGTCCCCCAGCACCATGGTGCAGTACGGGCCGGCCATGATCTGCGAGATGTCGAGTACTTTCATGCCTTCCAACGGTAACATGGCAATTCCCCCCTAACGGCCTTCGAATGGCGAGCAGCAAGGCTGCGAGTGGCATGGCAGACCGGGCACGCACGTTCCCACCGCGGAGGGATTCGGCATCCGCGTTTTCCGGCGTATGGGAACGGGTGGCGTCGCCTAACGGCCCTGCCAGGTGTATGGCGTCTTGTCGACGAAACGCCGGACGGCGCCGCGAAAGTCGTCGCTGGTGTAGCAGAGCGCGATCAGGTCATCGGCGGCATCATGCGCGGGCCGGCGCTCCTCCAGGATGCGATTGATGCAGGTCTTGGCGGCTCGCATCGTCAGCGGCGCATGGCCGGAGAGTTTCCCGGCGAGCCTCTCGGCGGCCTCGTCCAGCGCACCATTCTCGACGACGGCATCGATCAGGCCGATGGACGACGCCTCCTCTGCCTCGATCGTCTGCGCCAGCATCAGCACCCGTTTGGTGCGCGGGATCCCGATCAGATCGACCAGCCTCGACACGTTGGTGATCGACATGCAGTTGCCCAACGTCCTGGCGATGGGGATCCCGAACTTGAGGCTCTCGTTGGCGTAACGGAAATCGCAGGCCAGGGCGATGGCCGCCCCTCCCCCGATGCAGTAGCCATCGAGCAGCGCCACCGTCGGCGTGGCGAGCTGTTCGAGGCCGCCGATCATGCGGTCGATCCGGCGCTCGTAGTCGATGCCATCCTCGGGTCCGTTGAACTCGGCGAACTGCTTGATATCGGTACCCGCCACGAAGGCTTCGCCACCCTCGCCGCGAAAGGCGATCAGCCTGACCTCTTCGTCCTCATCGAACTGCCGGCAGGCCTGGTGCATGGTCTCGTACATGTGCCAGGTCATCGCGTTGCGAGCCTCGGGTCGGTTGAAGCGAATCCAGCCGATCCCGCCCTCCTGGTAACAGCGGATCTCGTCGTCTTGAATCATTGCGGCTTCTCCTCGGATCGAGACATGCTCGATCCCGCAGATTCGGTGCCCCGTCTCAGCTGCCGTAGATCATGTGCACCAGCAGCAGCGCGAAGTCGGGGACGTAGGTATTGAATATCAGCACGATGAACAGCACGCCGAGGAACCACAGGTTGGTTCGGGTCGTGCGCCAGATATCGGCCTTGGCGATGGAGCACGAGGCGATCAGTACGCTCGCCACCGGCGGCGTCTGCTGACCGATGGCCAGGTTGAGCGTGACGATCAGCCCGAAATGCAGCGGATCGATCCCGACGCTGATGATCAATGGCAATACGATCGGCACCACCAGAATGATCGCCGCCGCCGAGTGCAGGAAGACCCCCAGGATCAGGAAGATGACGTTGAGCAGCGCCAGGATCACGTACTTGTTGTCGGTGAGGCCGCTGATCGAGTTGGCCAGTTGCTGCGGCAGCTGGGACTCGGTGAGATAGAGCCCCACCAGCGCGGAGCTGGCGACCAGCAGCATCACCACCGCGGTCTGGATGCCGGCGTCCAGACAGGACTTCCATAGCGTCTTCAGCGAGAACTCGCGATAGACCACCGCGCTGATGAAGATGGCGACCACCACCGCCAACGCCGCACCTTCGGTGGCGGTGACGATGCCACCGAAGATACCGCCGAGAATGATCACGGGAATCAGCAGCGCCCAGATCGCCTCCCTGAACGACTTCCATACCCGGCTGGCCTGAAAACGGCCTTCGGACGGAAAGTTGTGCTTGCGCGCCAGGAAGTAGCAGACGATCGCCAGGCCCAGGGCGCCCAGCAGCCCCGGGAAGATACCGGCGACGAACATCTTGACCACCGACTCCCCCGACATCACCGCGTAGAGAATCATCGGGATCGAGGGCGGCAGGATGATCGCCAGGCTGGCGGCGGACGACGAGATCGCCGCGGCGAACTCCTTGGAGTAACCCCGGTTCTTCATCGCCGGGATCAGCAGGCTGCCCAGCGCGGAAACCCCGGCCACGGCAGAGCCGGAAATCTCGGCAAAGAAGATCGAGGAACCGATGGTGACCATGGCCAGGCCGCCCTTGACGAAGCCCACCAGCGACGCCGCGAAGTCGATCAGACGCCGCGAGATGCTCGAGGCGTTCATGATCGCTCCGGCCAGAATGAACAGCGGGATGGCGATCAGCGGAAAGTTGGTCGCACCCTCGAACATGGTCAGCCCGATATTGGGCAGCGCATAGACGCCGTAGCTGGAGTACACCGCAATGGCGCCGACCAGACCGAGCGCGATGGCAATGGGAACATTGAGCACGATCAATACCAGGAGTCCTGCGAACATCAGCGCCAGAATCATCGTGTCACACTCCCCGCGTCGGACTGACTTGCCATGTTCGGACTCAGGCCCACCTCCTCCAGCTCGTGATCGACGAAGCCCTCCCCGCGTGCCTGGCGGATGACTTCCGGCAGACGCAGCAGCTCGGCGATGATGAACAGGACCGAGGCGATCGGCAGCGCCGACTGGGTGAACTGCAGCGAGACGCTGGTCAGGCTGATCATGGTGGAACCGGCCAGGATCTGGACGACCTGCCACCCTGTCACCGCCAGCAGCACGAAGAAGGCGATGGTCACCGCCTCTCCCAGCAGTGCGATCGGCAGCCGTATCCTGGGCGGAAACGCATTGACGATACTCGGACAGGCAATGTGTGCTCCCTTGGCCGCGGCGAGCGCCGCACCGTAGTAGGTCAGCCAGGCCAGGCTGATCGAGGCCGCTTCGTCGTACCAGGTAAACGGCGACCCCACCAGGCGCGACAGGAAACCGACGATGACGATTCCCGCCAGCGCCATCATGTTGATGACCACGATGACCTCGAGCAGGCGGCTGAAGCCATCGCGCAGCGTGTTCAGGGTTTTCACAGGCGGCTCCTTCGTCCGCAGCCCGGCCACGCCCCGCTTGGCGGGAGCGGCCGGACGCGCGAGTTAACTGGCGGGTTGCAGTTCACGCACCTTGTCGAGCATCTCCTGGCCCCCGTCCACATCCTTGACGAACATGTCGTAGACCGGCTTGGAGGCGTCGATGAAGGCCTGGCGATCGATCTCGTTGATCTCGAGTCCGGCATCACGCATCTTGGCGAGCGTCTCCTCGTCGAGCTTCGCGCCCTGCTCCAACGCATAGGGCTCCATCTCCACGGCCGTCTGCTGGAGCACATCACGCACATGCTGGGGCAGCCGGTTCCAGCTCATGCCGGCGGTCACGAAAGCGGGGGTATAGATGTGATCGGAGAGCGAGAGATACTTCTGCACCTCCTGCAGGCGCGAGGCGTAGGTCTGGACCAGCGGATTTTCCTGGCCGTCCATCGCCCCCGTCTGCAGGGCGACGAACACCTCGGAAAGCGCCATCGGTGAAGGGTTCGCACCGTAGCTCTTGAACATCTCGACCCGCCAGACGCCCTGCGGTACCCGCAGCTTGATTCCGGAAAGATCGGCCGGCGTGTTGATCGGACGAACGTTGTTGGTGATCTGGCGGAAGCCGTTCTCCCAGACGCCGATAATGTGGTAGCCGCGGCTCTCGGCCACCGGGTAGAGCTGGGGTCTCACCACCTCGTCGCGCACCTTGGCCATATGGTCGCGATCGGCGATGAGGTACGGCATTTCGAACAGCGCGAACTGGGGCGCCACGCTGCTCATCACGGTCGAGGGCAGCGCCAGATCGACGGTGCCCAACTTGAGTTTCTTCAGCAGTTCGGAGTCGCCACCGAGCTGGCTGGAGCCATAGACGACCACCTTGGCCTCGCCCGCCAGCTTCTCGTTGGCGCGCTTGGCATATTCCTGGGCCACATTGGCAAAGAGCGACCCCGGCTCGCCGACATGGGCAAACTTGACCTGGATTTCCTGAGCGCTGGCGTGGCTGACCCCGGCCAACAGCGCGAGCGCTACCAGTCCAACTTTGAGACTTTTCATCACTGGCGTCCTTCCGTCTTTTTTGTATTGGCTCGCCTGAACGATGGGCCGAAAAAGCGCCGTCCGGATCAGGGCAACGCTCGGCCGATACCCCGCAATGCGAGCACCTTGGGATCTTGCAATCGAATTATGAATTCATAATTCAATTTGAACCAATCCAACATTTGTCTATTGGCGTAAAGTCTCACCACCGCCCCGGGCTCGACTATCGGCTGCGGGGAGGCGGCACGAGATCGCCGACTCGATGAATTCAGTTCGGGTTATCGCCAGGGAGGGTGCCGACGCTTCCGGCGGCCCGCCTCGACTCGCCGGCCCGCGGTCGGGACGAGGCAATGACTGCCTGGGAGGAAGTGCAGGTCGGCGGAATCGAAATAGGTGCAACCCGTGCAGGGCTGGGGGAGAAGCCGACGAGCGGCGGGGCCGGGGCAGGGGTCACGCGATGGCGACGATCCTCTGGATCGAACTGGCGCTGCCGACTGCCAATGTCGCCTTACCGGGCACGGGCAGTTTCCGCACAGCCCCCCCGGAGGCTGACGACGGCGAAACTCAGGACGAAGCGGCAAGATCGTCGTCGATCACGCCGCTCGCAGCCGCGACCACGAGCTTGTGCCGCAGGTGTTCCCG
>NZNW01000110.1 GCA_002695065.1 Salinicola sp.
ATACTTTTCCTGGACCTGATCGCAATCTCCACGCGCTTCGCAGTCTTTTGCTTCCTCGACATATTTCGCTACCTGACGGTGCGTCAGGTAGTTATACGTTGTCGCATTGCCCGCGATCTCCGCACCCTGCGCCACGTCGCCATCCACCAGCCCGGCCGCCATCAGCCCGGTGAGTTTCGAGGCCGCGACCAGCAGTTGCGGGTCGTTGGCGACCAGCGTATCCAGCTGCTTGATCAGCGCTTCGTTGGCGCCGGCCGCCGCCGCGCCGGTCCTGAAGTCGCCACCGGTGGCTTCGGCTGCCAGGCCGCCGGCCAGGGCGTGCAGGGCGATCTTGCCGCCCTCGCCGTCGGCCAGAAGCTCGGGGTAGCGCGCTCCCAGGTCCCCGACCTGGTTGAACAGGGTGGCTTCCAGCACGGTGCTGGCCGCCCCTTGCAACGTCTGCCGCAGATGCTCGTCGAACTCGCCGCCGGCGATGGCCGTCTGTAGCCCGGCGTCGACCACGGCCTGCGAGGCGCGCTGGCCGACAAAGCGCCCGGTATCGCCCCAATCGCTCAGATTGAAGCCGGTAGTCTGGCCGTTGGCGATGTCCGTGGAACCGCCCCAGACAGTGTCCAGCCCTTGCGCGGCGCCCGCCGAGGCGGCGGCGATCAACGCACCTTTGAGGCTGTCGGAGGAGAGCGTGTCATCGAACGTGGCGCCCAGGTCGCCACGATTGTTGATCAGGCTGATCGCGCCGGTGGCGGCCAGGGAGGCTGCACCAGCACCGACCGCAGCGGCAGCCATAGCACCTGCGGCCGTCGTGGTCGATACCATGCCTGCGGCTGCCGGGCCCACCACGGCGGCAGCGACAATGGCAATGGCTAGCGCCGCGCCAGCCCCAAGCCCCGATTGGCTGTAGTCCCAACTGTCGTGGATCTCCTTGACCGCACGCCAGTCGACATCGCCGCGATCTTCCATCGTCTTGAGCCAAGCGAGGTCGGGATCGGCAGTGACCATGGCGTCGATGGTCTGGCTGACCGTCTGCTGGTCGATGTGGCTAACGTCGATGTTGAGGCCGTTGGCTGCCTGGATCAGCGTCTGCCCTTGGGCGAGCAGCTCACTCTGGCGCAGCGTCTGGTCGGTCTGGCCTTTACCCTTGGCCGACTGCCACGCCCAATTGCTCTTGCTCTTCTCATGAGACTCTGTGTGAGTATCCAGTGCCCCGGCGAAGGTGATGCCGCCGCCGCTGGTGAGGCTGAGGTCCCCACCGCTATCCAGCCTGGCGGCCTCGTAAGTCTGGTTCCCGCCGCTGGCGATGGTGAGGTCACCACCGGTCTCGACGGTCGTCCCGACCGCGCGGGTGTCGGTGACTTCGTCGCGCTTCATCGATTTGCGACTGATCATCCCGCCACTCTTTTTCTTCTTGTAGTAGTAGTGGTAGTCCTCATCGTTGGCAGCTACGAGCGCTACATCGTTGCCGCCGACCAGATAGGCCTGATCACCAGCCTTGAGACGGCTGGCCTGCGCAGTCAGGTCATTGCCCGCAATCAGGGAGAGATCGCCGCCGGCGCTGAGTTCGCTTCCCTGCTGGCGCGTATGGGTGTCGACGACATCCTTGCGGGTTCGAGAAGATCGGTAGTGATGCTCTTTGTTGTGTACATCGGCCGCCGAGCGTACACGAAGATCGCGTCCCGCCAGTGCCGAAAGATCGTTTCGGGCATCGACACGGCTGGCAACGATATCGATGTCACGTCCCGCCGCCAGATGGATGTCACGTGCCGATGTCACGCGGCTGGCCTGCTGTTCGACGCTCGAGGAGCGCCGATAACCCCGCGTGAAGTCCTCTCCACGAACGTCCTGCACCGCAGCGAGGTTCAGGTCACGCCCAGCGTAGAGATCGATGTCGCCACCGCTGACGAGATCCGCTCGGTTGATCAGATCTCGTCCTGCCGAGACGCTTAGCCCATCGGTCGCCGCAATCAGCCCTCCCTGTCCCAGGAAGGTCTCGTATTTCAGCGCGCTACCGCTCTCGACGGTGGATCTGTCGTTGACGATGTCGCCCTTGAGCGTGGTGAGGTCGACGGTTCTGCCACGGATCTCGCCCGCGATGTTGTTGTAGATATTGTCCTTCGCGGTCAACGTCAGGTTGTTACCCGCCGCCATCAGCCCCGCCTGCAAGATGCTGCCGCCGCTACGGGCATTGAGGTCGCGCGAAGCGCGAATCGTGCCGACGTTGGCGAGATCGTCACCGGCGATCAGGTCGATATCACGGCCCTGGATCAAGCTGTTGCCGCGTACGTTGCGTGCGTCCACCTTGGCCAGGTAGAGCACCGGCGCCAGTACGGTTTCTCCCGCTACCTGCTGGGGCTCCAGCCAGACGATATCGTGGGTCAACGCTGCCGTCTGAGAGGGCGTCAGCGCGACCCCCGGCGTCAGGTTCAAGGCATCGCTCGCGGCGATGGCGTTGTCCATCAGATAGCGGTACTGGTCTCCATCATCGGTCAAGCGCGCATCGAGGAATCGGCTACCCGTCTGCGCCTGAACGGCATCACGAATCAGCCGTGATTCATAACGTCCATCACCGAGCAGTCGGTAGGCGCTGTCATCGGTATAACCCAGCTTGTCGAGTAGATAACCCGATCCTTTGACCCGATCGACCGAGGTAAATTCGGGATTGGTCTCTACCAGGTAGTGGCTCTTGGGCGACGGATTCTGGATGAAGAGCCCGTAATCGCCTTGGGGAAGCCTGAAAGTGGGGAGTTTGGCTGGGACGACGCGCTCGAAATCCGCGTTACTGTAGTCGACAGGGGTGAAAGACACCTCTACCGGCGTATTGCGTTGGACACCGATCGCCTCACTGCCGTCATCGCCGCGTGGCAGGAGAGCCATATCCTGCTTGGCAACCTCTCTGTCACCATCTGAGCCCGCTCCGGGGGGAAGAGAGGCCTCTAGAGGTATGTTGCGCTGCACAGTGATCGCCTCACTGCCGTCGCCGTCACGTGACAAGAGAGCCGGATCGCGCTTGGCTATGGTTCTACCACTGTCCGGAACCGCTGCGGGAGGAAGAGATGTACCTACGGATATGTTGCGCTGCACAGTGATCGCCTCACGGCCGTCATCACCGCGTGACAAGAGAAGCGGATCGCGCTTGGCAATGGCGCCGCCATTACCCGGAACTTCTGTGGGGGAGTGGTCTCTTTCGATATCCGCACGCACGCCATCGGCATCCGACCAGGAGTCGACACTCGAGTCGATGGCCTTGGCGTCACGCGCTTGCACGGAGCGGGCCGTGTTTTGACTATCCGCCTTGCGATATGTCTGGGCGACGATGTCGTTCGACACGCCAGCCACATCCGTCTTGGCATAAGCCCCCTCATGACGCAGAGACGGCTGCTCAGCGCCGTTCGTGTCGTCTACGTCACGCCTAGCGGCCGCAGCGCCAGAGCTGCCATCGACAACTCGATAACCAATATCGTCGGAAGATCCCGAAGGCTTCTTACGTTGTGCCTTTTCCTTATCGATTGCCGCAATGACAGCAGGCGTATCGGTTCTCTTTGTCGGCGTGTAGTCTAGCCTGATAACGGATTCTTCCGATTCATTATTAGCTAGTTTTCCGCTTATCTGAGAGCGCTTCTGCGTAGAAATATCGCCATTATCGATACGTTGGGAGGCTTCGATGGAAACTCGATTGCCTGCCTGGACCGTTGCAACCGCAGAATCACCGTCCGGGGTATTTATCGTATTGTCGTGAATCAGATCAAGATACGATCTTCCCTTGATATATTCGTCGAAATCTTCCCTAACCAAAGGAGTCGGTAGGGGGTTCCCTTGATCATCCAGGCCGTTGGCCGCATTCCAGGGATCAATGAAATTTCTGTAGAAGCGCTTCTCTTGGGAAGTTTCACCATCATGGCCTCCAAGAACGACAGCATATCGCCGTTCCCTCGACGCACTCCCTGTGGAAGCACCGGTGTTCTCGAACGAGCCGGTTCTCAGTCTGAGATCGCGATTGGCTCCTATCAGACTATAGCGATTGGATACGCTGCCTTGGCTGTCGATATCAAGATCTCGTCCCGCCAGCAGCGTGGCAATAGGGCTGTTCCGGGTGATTTGCGTTTCGCTAGTCTCGGTCATGATATAGTCGAAACAGCGGTGATAATTGCAACCATATCGTGGACCGCGCTCGATTTTTCCTCCCGTAGCGCGTTTTCTTAGCTCGAACACATCTCGTGTATTGATCACATTATCGACATGTAGCTGAATATCCCCCTCGGCCTCGATCGTGCCGGATCGGTTTTCCAGGCGGTCGGCGCGCGAACCTTGGTCATCCCGCGCGACATCGAGATTGCCGGCGCTATAGATGTCGGCATATCGGTTGAAGAGATGTTTGCCCCGGAGTGTCATGTCCCCGCCGGAAAACAGCAGCGTGTCGGCCTGATTGTCGATGCTTCCCCGACTGACCAATCTCAGGTTCTGCTGGCTACCGAGTGTGCCGCGGTTGTCGATGCCTGCCGCTTCGATGTCGACATTGCCGGACCCGATGAGCCGTCCCAGATTGTCCAGTGTTCCTGACAGGCGGTAGGTGGCGTTGCCGCCGCTGGCGAGACGCCCACCCTGCTGAGAGAGATCATCGCCGGCGACATGCGTATCCCGCCGGGAAGAGATATGGCCCGAGTTGATGATGTCGCCATGGCTCGTCAGCCTGAGATCACCATTGGCGAGCAGCTCACCGGCGTTATCGAGACTGGCGGCTTCGAGCGTCAAATCATCCGCACTGGCGAGACGCTCGTCGGCAGCCAATGTCATCGCACCTTGAGTGACGAGTTCCAGCGGCCCGTTGGCTTGCCACCCGCCTATGTCCTCGATATCGTCGACCCGCGCCTTCAAGGCGCCCGTCCCCTCGAGCTCTCCATTGGCGTTGTCGATAGCGGCCAGCGCCAGGTCGAACAATCCGCTCCCCGCGTGAATCACGCTGCCGGCCGTATTGATCAGTTGTGCCGCCTTCAGCGCCATGTCCCGGCTGGCGAGCTCGATACTCCCCTGGCGATTGTCCAGCGCACCGCTCACGCTCACCTCGCTCTGCGCTCCGCCCAGCGCTCGCAGGCTTCCCGACCGGTTGTTCAACGTGCCGGCATCCAGCGTCAGGCCATGTTGGGCCTCGACGACGCCATTGCTGTTGTCGAGGTCACCGGCTACGAGGCGCACGATATCGCCCGCCATCTGGCCGTTGTGGTTGTCGACCTTTGGCGGGTCGATATCCAGCATCCCCTTGGCGATCATGCGCCCGCCATCGTTGCCCAGGTAGCGCTGCAGCACGACCTTGAGCCGTCCCGCGAGGCTAGCCACCAGGCCGTCGTCACCGTTGTCGAACGTCTCACCGCTGAGGTCGATCTGGCTGCCCTGCATCACACCACTGCGGTTATCGCCTTGCACCGCCTTCACCACGAGGTCACCGCCACGCGACAGCATCTGTCCATCGCGGTTGTCCAGCGTGCGTGTGTCTACCGCAACCCCCGCGGTGTCGCCGACGAGTTGCCCCTGCTCACGGTTGTCGAGTGCGGGCGTCGTGATCGTCAGCCGATTTCCTCGGATCGAGCCCGCGCGGTTATCGAGCTTGCCGGATCGCCCTTCGATCGCCACTTCACCGCCATCGGCTTCGATCAAGCCGTTGCGGTTAGCGATGTCGCCGAGCAGGTCGAGTACGATGCCACCCTGGCCACCCAGCAGGGCGCCGCTGTCATTGCGCAGCGCCCCTTGCTGCATATGGATGGCATCCGCCACCACCGCGCCATGGCGATTGTCGAGATGGTCGATGGCTAGATCGATGACGCCTTCGGCTTGAATCTGGCCGTTGTCATTGACCAGCGTATCGCCTCGAATCAGTGCCCCTGCCTTGCCTGCCGCGACCAGACCGCCCTCGCGGTTGTCCAACGTCCCGGCCTGAAGGTCGAGGCGGTCCGCCAGGATTTGGCCGGCGCGGTTGTCCAGTGACGCCGTGTCGGCCTTCAAATGGCTCGCCAACAGGGTGCCGCCTCGATTGGAAAGCGGGATGCCACCGGGGAGCGAGAGCTGTCCGTGACGTGCTTCTACACGTCCCGCATCGTTATCGAGCCCCTGCGATAGCGTCAGCGTGGCGTCTCCTCGGGCAGCACTGACGACACCCTGGTCACCATTGTTCAGCGTGGCGGCCGTCATCTGAACGTCGCGGCCGAGCAGGTGCCCGCCCTGATTGCCGACCTCGGCCGCTTCGAGAGTGAGCCTCTGCTTGGCTTGGATCTGGCCGCCAGCATTGGCGAGTGCATGGCGGACACGCAGTTCTGCCGCGGCGGCCAGGGCCGCGATCAATCCGCCGCTATTGACGATGGCGCCGACACCGACATCGAGCGCACGGCCGGCCAGCGTGCCACGGGTGTTATCCAGCACACCCTGGCCACTTAGGCGCAGATTGCCCTGGCCGGCAACGATCTTGCCGGCGCGGTTGGCCGTATCTCCCTGGACATCGAGATCGATAGCACGCGCGGTGATGACGCCGCCGGTGTTGGTCAAGGCCGCGGCTTTCAGACCGGCGTTGCCCAACCCCGCTTGCAGGTGACCCTGAGCGTTGTCGAGCACCTGCGAAATATCGATGTTCAGATCGCCCTGCTCGGCGCTGACGATCCCTTGCCGATTGTTCAACCTGGTGGCACTGACCCCAACCCGGTCGGCCACCAGCGTGCCGCCCGTATTGTCGAAAGCTCCCTGGCTTTCGACATCCAGCGAGTCCAGCGCCTGCAGCTTACCGCCGGCGTTACTGAGGGCCTCGGTGCCAACGAGCTTTAGATTGCCTGCGTCGGCTGAGACGAGCCCTCCCTTGGCGTTGAGGAAAGTGCCTGTCTTCAGGGTCACGCTTGCCGCGCGCAGCGTGGCGGCCGTGTTATCCAGCAACTTGCCCAGGGTCACGTTCAGCGCACCGGCGGCGACTGCGCTGCCAGCGTGGTTGTCCAACGCGTTGTCGAGGGTCAGATCGATCCGTTGCCCCGCCAGAGCGCCGCGACCGTTGCGCATGTCGACAGCGGTGACACCGAGGCTGCCTTTCGCTGCCCGAAGCGTGCCCTCTGAGTTGTCGAGAACGCCCCGCGTGTGCAGATCGAGCGTGCCGTGCTCGGCGCTGATGATGCCGCCGGCGTTGCTCAAGCCCCTGTTGCTCAGCGCCACGTCATCGGCGACGACGATGCCTTTGTCGTTGCTGAGACTCCGCGAATCGACCTCGAGCGTCTTGCCTGCCTGGAGCCGGCCCTGGGTATTGTCGAGCGCACCGGTGACAGCGAGATCGGCCGAGGCGCCAGTGGCAGAGATCAGCCCTTCGCGATTGGAGAGCGACGCCGCGTTCAGCGTTAATCGATCGGCCAGGATGCTGCCGCGACGGCTGCTCAGGTCACCGCCTCGATAACTCAGCGCACCCGTGGCCTGAAGGGTGCCATCGTCGTTGTTCAGGCGTTGCGACACGACGAGTTCGGCATCTCCGCGCTCGGCGCTGACGATGCCGCCCGCTGCGTTGTCCATCGCCCGAGCGTCGAGTGTGAGCGTGTCGGCGATGAAGCGTCCCTGACGATTGGCAACATCGTCGGCTGTCACGGATAGGTTCTTGGCGGCCTGGATCTGCCCGCCGGCATTGTCGAGAGCGCTATCGGCATGGATGTCCATATCGCCGGTCAGCGCGGCGATCAGGCCTTTCGCATTCCCGCCCAGCGCCCCGGTCAGAAGTGAGACGGCGTGGCCCGACAGCGTGCCCGCGCCGTTGTCGAGTTCGCCGGACACATCCAGGGTCAGATCGCCATTCTTCGCCACGACCAGACCATCGCCGTTGACCATGTCGCCTGCCGCATGCAGCGCGATCTCATCGGCCGCAACGACGCCCTCGCTATTGTCGGCGGTCCCCAGGGTGATCTCCGCGCGCCCTTCCCGCGCCTGCAGGTGGCCGCCTCGGTTGTCCAGCAGGCCGGAAAGTTTGACAGCGATATCGCCCTGCTCGGCGCTAACGATACCCGTGTGGTTGTTCAGGGAATCGCTCTCGATATCGAGGCGGTCGGCAATGATGGTGCCGGACTGGTTGTCGATGCCGTTCTTGGCGGCGAGCGTCAGTTGGTGCAGCGCCTGCAGTTGACCACTCGCGTTATTGATCGCGCCGCGGGAGAGCATTCTCAGATCACCGTCATCGGCCGACACCAGCCCCTCGGCATTGGCCTCGAGCGATCCGACATCGAGCTGAACCGCGTCTCCGCGCAGCACGCCACGCGTATTGTCCAGCGCCCCACCGGCGGTGATGGCCAGCGCCGCGCCTTCAGCGGCGAGGCGTCCACCACCATTGTCGAGGGTGTGGGTTATGTCGGCCTGAATCTGCTGCCCGATCAGATCGCCGCTGTGGTTGGCAAAGCTACCGGCAACGAGCGAGACGACCCCCTTGAGCGCTTGCAGTAGCCCGCCGCCGTTGTCGAACGCGCCGGAGACATCGAGCTGGAGATCATCCTGGTCGGCGCTGATGGCGCCGCCCCGATTGACTATCTTCGCAGTGTCGATCGCCACGCCGTTGGCCACCAGCGTGCCATCCGCGTTGTCCAGCGTGGTGGCATGAACACTCAGCGAGTCCTGCGCCTGAATTTGCCCCCCGGTATTGTCGAGGACACCACCCACCTCAATGGCGGCAGCGGTGGCGTTGGCAGCGATCAGGCCACCCGTATTGGCCAGCGAAGCCGAAGAGAGCACGAGCGCATCGGCGACGATTCGGCCTTGGCGATTGCTGAGTTCTCCACCGCGGTATTGCAGTCGCCCGGATGCCTGGAGATGGCCGCCGTCGTTATCGAGACGCTGGCTCAATGTCAGTGTCGCGTCGCCCTGATCGGCGCTGACGATCCCCGCATCCCCATTGTCCAGAGCCGTGCCGGAGAGCGTGATGTCACGAGCGAGCAGACGGCCATTGCGATTACTGATCTCGCCTGCGTCGAGCGACAGCGATCGTGCGGCCTGAACGAGCCCGCTATCGTTGCCGAATGCATGCTGTATATCGGCCTCGAGGTCTCCGATACGGGCACCGATCATGCCCGCCTGACCATTTGCCAGCGATGCCGCGACGAGATCGAGCGCATCGCCCAGCAACAAGCCACCCTGGTTGAGCAGAGCGCTGCCCGTTTTCACCGCGAGATTCCCCGCCCCGGCGACGATACGGCCCTGATCGTTGTCGATATCTTCCTGCGCATCGAGGGTGACCGCATTGGCGGACACGACGCCCCGGGTATTGGTGAAGGCACCGATATCGAGATGGGCATCTCCGGCCAGCGCCTGCAGATGACCGTCACTGTTGTCTAGCTTCCGATCCAGCGCGACCGCCAGCTCGCCCTGCTCGGCGCTGATCACGCCATGTCCGTTGTCGAGCGCCTCGCCGCGGATGTCGATCTGATCCGCGATCACGTGCCCCGCCTGGTTGTCGATTGCAGCGCCGCTGTTCAGTGCCAGCCGGTGCCGCGCCTGAAGCTGGCCACCGGCATTGCTCAGCAAGCCCTTGGCGGTGATATCAAGGTCCCCCTGCTCGGCCGATATCAGGCCAGTTCGATTGCCACTGAGTTCACCCACGTCGAGATGGACGTTCTGGCCCAGCATCACCCCCTGGGTATTGTCGATTCCGCCGGCAGCCCCGATCCGGGTATTACCCTGCTCGGCCACCAGCCAGCCGCCAACATTATCGATGTCACTCGACGTCTGGAGATACAGATCACCCTGCGTCGCCGCCATCTGTCCCGCGGTGTTGGCGATGCCATCCTTTGCGCCGACAGTGAGTGACGTCGCCGAGATATCGCCGTGCTCATTGGTGAGCGTTCCGGTCGCCAGTCGCATGGCACCCGACAGGGCCTCCATCCGCCCTTCGCTGTTGTCGAGCGCGCCGTCGAGGTGGATGTCGAGTGCGCCCTGATCGGCACTGATACCACCCTTGCGGTTGTGCAGCGAGCGGCCCTCGATATCGATATCCTGGGCGACGAGGACGCCATCCTGATTGCCGATATCGCCGCCCGCCGTCAGCGCCAGATGGTGTGCTGCCTGCAGCTGGCCACCGCGGTTGTCGAGCCCTGCGGCGACCTCGATGGCGAGAACCTCCGACTCGGCACTGATGGTTCCCTTCTGGTTGCTCAGACTGTGGCCACGCATGTCGATGCGCTGTGCTATCAAGGTAGCGGCATTCGTGGAGACGTCGGACTCGCTGGTCAGCGTCAAGCCACCGGCTGCCTGAATCTGCCCACCCGCACTATCGAGCACGCCCGGCGTGACGAGTTCGAGATCGCCATTGTCTGCCGAGAGCAGGCCACCTCGGTTACCCGCCAGCGCACCGATTTCCAGATTTACTTCGCCACCACGCAACACGCCCTCGGTGTTGTCGACCGCTCCCGCCGTGACAACACGAAGCGCCTCATCACCGGCATCGATCGACCCGCCGACGTTGCCGAGTGCACCCGCGCCATCCACGACGAGCGAACCCTGACCGGCGAGGAGATGGCCGCTGCCGTTATCGATGTCGCCCCGGCTAGAGACGTTCACCGCCCGGGCGGAGACCACGCCGTGCTGGTTGGAGAGTGCGCCAACGTCCAGGTCGGCATCCCCGGAAATGGCTTGCAGATGACCTTTCGTGTTATCGAGCCGCTTGTTGAGACTGACGCTCAGGCCTGCTTTCTCGGCACTGACCGCACCTCCCCGGTTGCTCAGGGCGCGACTGGCGACTGCGATACCGTCGGCAACCATGGTGCCGAGGTCATTGATAATGTCGCTATCGCTATTCAGTATCAGCCGATGCAGGGCCTGAAGCTGACCACCGACATTGCTCAACAAGCCCTTGGCAATGATGCCAAGCTCCCCCTTCTCGGCGGATATCAGGCCTTCTGCATTGCCGCTCAGCTCACCCACGTCGAGATGGACGTTCTGGCCCAGTATCGCGCCCTGGGTATTGTCGATTCCGCCAGTAACCGCAACCCTTGCGTCACCCTGCTCGGCCACCAGCCGACCGCCCGCGTTATCGATGTCGCCCGACGCCTGGAGATGCAGCTCGCCCTGCGTCGTCGTCATCTGCCCTGCGGCGTTGGCGATGCCATCCTCTGCGGCGACAGTGATTGACGCCGCCGAGATATTCCCCTGCTCATTGGTGAGCGTTCCAATCGCCAGTTGCATGGCATCCGACTGGGCCCGTATCCGCCCTCCGCTGTTGTCGAGCGCGTCGTCAAGGTGGATGCCGAGCGCGCCCTGACCGGCGCTGATACTTCCCTTGCGGTTGTGCAGCGAGCGACCCTCGATATCGATACTTTGGGCAACGAGGACACCCTCCTGGTTGCCGATATCGCCGCCCGACGTCAGCGCCAGATGGCGTGCCGCCTGCAGCTGGCCACTGCCGTTGTCGAGCGCGTCGTCGAGGTGGATGCCGAGTGCGCCCTGTTCGGCGCTGATAGCACCCTTGCGGTTGTGCAGCGAGCGGCCCTCGATATCGATACCCTGGGCGACGAGGACGCCAT
>NZNW01000008.1 GCA_002695065.1 Salinicola sp.
CCGGAACCGCCGAGAGCGCCGCCCAGCAGCACGCCGCCCATGGCGCCTCCGCGCCGACGCCGTCTGCCGCCGCGTCCACCCCCGCCGCCGCCGCCACTGCGGACGATCAGCATGACGATCATGAACAGCGCGAAGAACCAGAACCCGGCACCGCCCAGGTGACGGGATTCCTGCTGGGCGGGCTGTTGCGGCGGAGCCGTCTCGGCCTGGGCATCGCCCCCGAGCGCGGTGATCATCGCCTGGACGCCACCCGTGATCCCGCCGGCGTAATCCCCCTCGCGGAACGCCGGGGTGATGGTCTGGTTGATGATCGCGGAGGTCCGAGCGTCGGTCAGCCGGCCCTCCAGGCCATAGCCCACCTCGATCCGCACGGCGCGTTCGTCCACGGCGACGATCAGCAGCGCGCCGTTATCCTCGCCCTGCTGGCCGATGCCCCAGTGGCGGCCGAGCTGGTAGCCGTAATCCTCGATGGCCTCTCCCTGAAGGTCCGGCAGCGTCACCACGACGAGCTGCTCGCCGGTCGCCTCCTCGTGGGCCGCCAGCATGCCGGTCAGTTGGGATCGGGTCGAAGCGTCGAGCAGATCGGCGTTGTCGACCACGCGCCCGGTCAATTCGGGAAAGTCCGGGGCCGCCTGGGCGAACAACGCGAAGGCCAGTAGCCAGAGGCCCAGCGTCAGCGAAATGGCGCGCGTGTACGTTCGCCGCGTCGGACAGCGCATCAGAACTCCACCTTGGGCGCCTGGTCGGCGTTCTCCGTGGTGGCCTCGAAGTTCTCGCGAATCGGCATATCGCTGTAGAGCACGCTATGCCAGATCTTGCCCGGGAAGGTCCGGATTTCGGTGTTGTACGCCTCCACCGCCTGGATGAAATCGCGACGTGCCACCGCGATCCGATTCTCGGTGCCTTCCAGTTGCGACTGCAGCGCCAGGAAGTTCTGGTTCGACTTCAGGTCGGGATAGCGCTCGGAAACCGCCATCAGCCGACTCAGCGCGCCCGTCAGCTGGCTCTGGGCCTGCTGGAACTGCTGCAGTTGCTGGGGATCGTTCAGCGTATCGGCGTCGACCTGGATCGAGGTCGCCTTGGCGCGCGCTTCGACGACGGCCGTCAGCGTCTCCCGCTCCTGGCTGGCGAAGCCTTTCACCGTCTCCACCAGGTTGGGCACCAGATCCGCACGGCGCTGGTACTGGTTCTCGACCTGGGACCAGGCCGACTTCACCTTCTCGTCCAGCGTCGGAATGTTGTTGATGCCGCAGCCGGAGAGCGACAGCATCAATACCAGCAGCAACAGCCACCGCCACGGTTGACGGGCGGCGACGGGCAAGGCGGTCACAGGTGTCTGCATGAAGAGTTCCCGATTGGAGAAGATTGGAAATCGAAGCCACGGGGGTTCCCGAATGCTCGGGGGCCCAGGCGGCGATAACGCCAAGTTACAGGTTGGCCGGCGCCATGGGAAGGCGGCTCCCCGCCGCTCACTCCGCATCGCCGGTGGCCCGGATCCGGGCGGCAAGCGCTGCCAGCCCGGCATCGTCCGCACGCCGGTAGTCATGGGAGGAGAGATAGCCTTCGTAGACATCGAAGTACTTGTCGACCCTGGACTCGATCGGTTTGAACGCGGCGTCGTCCCCCGTGCCATGCATGGGGAACAGCTTGGCGTGCAGGTGGTCGACGCCGTAGCCCTCGAAGAACATGCCGCAGCGGGCCACGCCCTCCAGCGCCCGATCCAGGCGCCTGGCCACCTGCTTGGTGGCGACGATCAACTGGCGCAGGACCTCGTCATCGCGGTCGAAGGCGTAGCTGGGGTGGTGCGCCTTGGGGATCACCACCGAAAAGCCCTCGGTATTGGGGAAGATGGAGAGAAAAGCCAGGTGCGATTCGTCTTCCCAGATACGGTGGGCCGGCGCACGACCGGCGACGATGTCGCAAAAGATGCAGCTCATGAGGGTCCCCTCTCTTATCGAACTGATGACCGATGGCTGGCCCTTCATTAGCCACGGTCGATCATGAAGCGTCAATCGATCCCTCCAAGCGAAGCCTTTCGCATCGCCATGGCGTGTCGATCCCGGCTCGCTCCCTGGCCTTCGTCAGCACCCTGCGCGATCATCAGGCGGTGTATCGATCACAACAACATGGACAACACCAAGGATCCTATCGTGACACAACCTTTCAACCAGCGACTCACCCTCTCCCTCGTCGCCGTGGCGATCGGGCTCGGCCTGGCTTCCACCGTTCAGGCTGCCGCTCCGCAGCACGTTCGCATCGCCGTCGATGTGCCCTACCCGCCGTTCGAGTATCGCAACGCTGCCGGTGAGCTGGAGGGGTTCGAGATCGATCTGGGCAACACCCTGTGCCAGCGCGCCAAGCTCGACTGCGAATGGGTGGTTCAGGGCTGGGACGGCATCATCCCCGGCCTGCTCTCGCGCAAGTACGACGCCATCATGTCGTCGATGCGAATCACCCCGGCGCGGGAGCGTCAGGTGCTGTTCACGCGACCCTATGCGATGTCGCCCAAGGTGTGGGTCGCCCGTCGGGGCGAGACGATCGATCTCGATGACCCCGCCTCGCTCAAGGGGTTGTCGGTCGGCGTGCAGCGCGGCACCACCCAGGACAGCTACATCACCCAGCAATACGCCGGCACGCTCGACATTCAGCGCTACGCCACGGCGGCAGACGTCGCACTGGACCTGGAGTCGCAGCGGCTCGATCTGGCTTTCCTCAACTATCCCGTGGCGCTGGATTCACTGGAGATCGGCAATCCCGACAGCCAGTTCGTCCAGGTGGGCCCGCGCATCGACCGGCCGGAGTCGATCTTCGGCAAGGGCAACGCCGTCGCCGTGCGCCCTCGCGACAAGGAGCTGGCCGAAGCCTTCAACCAGGCGCTGGACAGCGTCTACGCCGACGGCACGTTCGAAACCCTGATGCACCAGTATTTCGACTACGACCTGCGCCCCGCTTCCCGCAAGACGGATAGCTGACAGCGATCGGAAGGTGTGAAAAAGCGCCGCCGGACAGTCGTCTGTCCGGCGGCGCTGGCGGTTTGCCTCAGGTGTCCGCACCAGTGGCTGGTGCTATAGATCAGAACTCCAGGCAGATCTTGCCGAAGTGCTTGCCGGATTCCTGGTGGCGGAAGGCATCGGCAATTCGATCCAGCGCGAACGAGCAGTCGATGACCGGCTTGATCCCGGTGGTCTCGAGGGCGCGAATCATCTCGAACTGGTGCTGACGGCTACCCACGATCAGCCCCTGTAGCCGGGCCTGCTTCGCCATCAGCTTGGAGGTCGGGATATCGCCGCCGCGTCCGGTTAACACGCCGATCAGCGAGATATGCCCGCCAATGGCAACGGCATCGATGGATTGCGGCAAGGTGCCCGGGCCGCCGACTTCGATGACGTGATCGGCGCCGCGGCCATCGGTCAGCGCCTGGACTCTCTTGCCCCACTCCGGCTCTTCGCGGTAGTTGATGGTGTTATCGGCACCCAGCGCCTCGAGCCGAGCGATCTTCTCCTCGTTGGACGACGTCGAGATGACCCTCGCCCCCATCGCCTTGGCCAGTTGCAGCGCAAAGATCGAGACACCGCCGGTCCCCAGCGTGAGCACGGTATCGCCGGCCTTGAGGCCGCCATCGACCACCAGTGCGCGCCAGGCCGTGAGGCCGGCCGTGGTCAGCGTGGACGCTTCGGCATGGGTATAACCCTCGGGAGCCTGGGTGAACCAGTGGGCGGGCCGTACCACCTGCTCGCGGGCGTAGCCATCGACGCCGTCGCCCGGCACCGTCTTGAAGTCGGCCACGCGCGCCGGGCCATCGAGCCAGTGAGGGAAGAAGGTCGAGACGACGTGATCGCCGGTGGCGAACTCCGTGACGCCCTTGCCCACGGCTTCGACCACGCCCGCGCCGTCGGCCATGGGGATGCGACCTTCCTCGGTCGGGGATTTCCCGCTGGCGACGATATAGTCGTGGAAGTTGAGCGAACTGGCGTGAAGGCGGACGCGGATCTCTCCCGGTCCCGGCTCTCCCGGTCCTTCGACCTCGTGCAGTTTGAGCTGGTCCAGGCCTCCGGGAGACTTGAGGTTGATGACTTGCATGGGGCACTCCTTGAACGCGACGACCTCGAAAGATCGCCTGATGGTGTGCTCAGAGTGTAGACGCTCTCCTCCGGCACCGATCAAGCCGTGCCGACAACGTCACGCTTTCTACCGGCATGACAGCTGTCTCGTCGCCCGCTACCACGCCTGCTCGTCGTCATCCTGCTCGCGCGCCTGCCGCTCTGCGGCTTCCTCGCGGGCGGCGTCGATCACCTGCATGACATCGCTGACGTCGACGAGGGTCGCATCCGGCACGAACCGCCCCGTGAGCCGAACCTCGGGGTGGAGCTCACCCGCCTCGTAGAGCGCCCAGATCTCCTTGCCGTAGTCGGTCTTCAACAGCGCCGGCGCGAAACGACCGAAGTAGCTGCGCAGGTTGTCGACGTCGCGCACCAGCATCCAGGGCGCGTTGTTGTTGCCGGCCGCATCCACCGCCTGGGGCAGGTCGATGATCACCGGCCCCTCGGCGCCGACCAGGATGTTGAACTCCGACAGGTCGCCGTGGATCAGACCCGCGCACAGCATCTGGACGACTTCGCCGATCAGGCGCTGGTGATACTCGAGCGCCAGCTCCGGCGTCAGTTCGACGTCATCGAGGCGCGGCGCGACGTCGCCATCGGCATCGACGATCATCTCCATCAGCAGCACGCCATCGACGAAGCCGTAGGGCGTCGGTACCCGCACGCCCGCCTCGGCGAGGCGGTAGAGCGCGTCGACTTCCGCATTCAACCAGGCCGACTCCTGCTCGCGCTGACCGTAGCGGGTCTTCTTCGACATCGCCCGCGCGCGGCGGCTGTTGCGCACCTTGCGGCCTTCCTGATAGGCCACCGCCTGCTTGAAGCTGCGCTGCTTGGCTTCCTTGAACACCTTGGCACAGCGCAGCTCGTCACCGCAGCGGACCACGAAAACCTGGGCCTCCTTGCCACTCATCAGTTGACTGACGACCTCGTCCACCAGGCCATCCTCGACCAACGGCTGCAATCGCTTGGGTACTTTCATGCTTTCGCTATCCTCACAGGTCCTCGCTATCCTCAGCGTCCGATTCGGCGCACCCGGCAGCTGCGCCCTTTTAATTTTCCGGCGCTCAACGTCGTCAGCGCCTGCTTGGCGATGCCGCGCTCGACCGCGACGTAAGCGCTGCGATCGAGCACCTTGATCCTGCCCACCTGGTCGCCTTCGATGGCATCGTCGCCGTTGGTCAAGGCCCCCAGCACGTCGCCCGGGCGGATCTTCTGCTTCTTGCCGGCATCGATCTGGAGCGTCGCCATGCGCGGTTGGAACGGTTGCTGTCCGGTGTCGGCGCGGCCGGGCAACGGCTCCACCGGCAGGCGCTCGCCCAGGAACGCCTCGAGACGCCCGAGCCGATACGCCTCGCTCTCGGTCAACAGCGTGCAGGCCACGCCGCGCGCGCCGGCACGCCCCGTTCGACCGATCCGATGCACGTGCACCTCGAGTTCACGGGCGATCTGGTAATTGAATACCGCATCCAGCGCGTCGATATCCAATCCGCGCGCCGCCACGTCGGTGGCGACCAGCACCGACAGGCTCTTGTTGGCGAAACGGATCAGCGTCTGGTCGCGATCGCGCTGCTCGAGATCGCCGTGGAGCGCCTCGGCGCTGAATCCCATGGCGACCAGCTCGTCCGCCACCGCCTGGGTCTCGCGCTTGGTGTTGCAGAACACCACGCTGGATTCCGGCCGGTAGTGCAGCAGCAGCTGGCGCAGGGCCGCGAGACGGGCCGGCTCGTCGGCGACCTGGTGGAAATGCTGGCGAATGCTCTGCTCGTCGTGGGTCGAGGCCACTTCGACCGTCACCGGCTCGCGCAGCATGCGCTCGGCGACCGGGCGCACGCTGTCTCCGTAGGTGGCGCTGAACAGCAGCGTCTGGCGTGTCGTCGGCGTGGCCGCGACGATGGCGTCCAGCGCGGCCTGGAAGCCCATGTCGAGCATGCGGTCGGCCTCGTCCAGCACCAGCACGGCGAGCGAGGACAGATCCAGCGACCCCTTGCGCAGATGCTCTTCGATGCGGCCCGGCGTGCCGACGACGACGTGCGCGCCGTGGGAGAGCGAGTTCAACTGCGGGCCCAGCGGTGCGCCGCCGCAGAGCGAGAGTATCTTGACGTTGGCCAGCATGCGGGCCAACCGACGCAGCTCTTCGGCGACCTGATCGGCCAGCTCACGGGTCGGGCACAGCACCAGGGCCTGAACCTGGAACCGCGAGACCTCGAGCGCCGACAGCAGGCCGAGCCCGAAAGCCGCGGTCTTGCCCGAACCGGTCTTGCCCTGGCCGATCACGTCCCTGCCGCGCAGGATCGGCGGCAGGCTGGCGGCCTGGATCGGCGTCATCGCCAGATAGCCCAGCGACGCCAGATTGTCCTGCAGCGTCGACGGCAGCGACAGCGAGGAGAACGCCTCGGGCTGGTGCGTCGCGGATGGGTCACTGTCGCCGCGAGGCATCTGGTGAGGGTCGGTATCGGGCACGGCAGGCGCTCCTGGTCGAGATGAAGGGATCGATGCAGTCAACCGGCGGACGCCTCGGTCTCGCCATGTCATGCTCGGGCGCGGCAGGATAACAGAGCACGGCGAGATTGACGCCGTCTCGTCGCCCGGGGGTGGTCAATTGGCGCGGGAAAGCCCAAATAAACCTGCAACATCGGCGCGATGTTGCGTAAAATCTCGCCCGTCGTTGACAACCTGATAGGTAGTGACAATGGGTAGGGCCTTCCAGAATCGCAAGGAATCCATGGCCAAAACGGCCGATGCCAAGACCAAGGTCTACAGCAAGTATGGCCGCGAAATCTATGTCTGCGCCAAGTCCGGTGGCACCGACCCCTCCGGCAACCTGACGCTGCGCGGGCTGATCGACAAGGCCAAGAAGGACCAGGTCCCCTCGCACGTGATCGACAAGGCGATCGACAAGGCCAAGGGCAGCGGTGGCGAGGACTTCTCGTCGGCACGCTACGAGGGCTTCGGCCCCGGCAACTGCATGGTGATCGTCGAGTGCCTGACCGACAACCCGAACCGGACCTTCGGCGACGTGCGCGGCTGCTTCACCAAGACCAAGAGCAAGATCGGCACCCAGGGCACCGTCAGCCACATGTTCGACCACTGCGCGATCTTCGCTTTCGCCGGAGAAGACGAGGAGGCCGTGCTCGAGGCACTGATGGAAGCCGATGTCGACGTCACCGACATCGAGAGCGAGGAGGGTCGTATCACGGTCTTCGCGCCGCACACCGACTATGCCAAGGCCAAGCAGGCGCTGCTCGATGCCTTCGGCGAACTCGAGTTCGAGGCCGACGAGATCCAGTTCCTGCCGCAGACCCATACGCCGGTCGAAGGCGATGACGTGGCGATGTTCGAAAAGCTCATCGACATGCTGAACGATCTCGACGACGTGCAGAACGTCTACCACAACGCCGAGCTGCCCGAGAGCGCCTGATCCGGCGGGCCCGCCGGCTTTTCAGATCGCCACAAGAAACCCACCTCACGGTGGGTTTCCTGCGCTGGGCTAGTGAAACACTCGGACTCGACTCAGGGGCTGACCTTGGAGATCTTGGCGCCGTTGAGCGAAACGCCGCCCTGGATGCCCTGGTTGTTCATCACGAACGCCACCACTTCCTTGTTGGCCGTGTTGTTGGTGATCTGACCGTTGGCACCGATATCCGCCACCGCGACCCCGGCGCTGGCGCCCACCGACCAGCCGTTGTCGCTGCGCACGCGGTTGAGCGCCTTCTCCGTCATCAACATGTAGACGATGGCCTGGGACTGCGCCCCGGCCTGGAAACCGATCGAGCCGCTGGTGGTGGTGTAGTAGCCCGCCTTGGCGCCGTCGATCAGCAGCGAGCCGTCACCGTGGCTGGCGCCGACGATGAAGCTGGCGCCCAGCACGCCCGGGAATACCAGTACGCCCTCCGCACGCTCGGCCAGGGAGCGGGCCTCCGGCACCGAGCGATAGAGCCGGTCCAGCGTCTGTTGCACGTCCTGATCGAGCTGCTGGCGCTGCGACAGGCGGCTTTCCCGGTCGGAGGTCGTCGTCGTGGTGCAGGCGGACAGCGCCGTGCCGCCGAGGACGGCAGCGAACAACACGATGGCGGTGCGATGGATAAAGGAAGAACGTGGCATGAATGGCCTCCTTGCTGGAACGAGCCCGGCATCTTTCCGACACCGGCCTTCTCTGTAAGATTTTTTATGTTGCCTGTTCGTTATAGACAACTCTGCGCCATTACGCCCGTTCAACGGCCACGGTCAGCCTTCATTCGCGCGCTCCTGGTGGCACCTGCACGATCCCGATCGCTCACGGGTCCAGTCGGCGATCTTTTTCGCCTACAATGATGGCCCCTCACGTCACGATGTATCGCCTTCATGAACCACGAGACGCCCACAGCGCCAGCGCGCAAGACCCAAGCCGAGTCTCCGGTCGCCCGGCCGGCGCCGGTGATCGCCATCTCCGGCCTCTCCAAGCGCTACGACTCCGGTTTCGAAGCGCTGAAACAGATCGACCTGGAGATCCAGCGCGGCGAGATATTTGCGCTGCTGGGCCCCAACGGGGCCGGCAAGACCACCCTGATCAGCATCATCTGCGGGCTGGTCAACGCCACCGGCGGCAGCGTGATGGTCGACGGTCACGACATCGTCACCGACTACCGCGCGGCGCGCGCCAAGATCGGGCTGGTGCCCCAGGAGCTGACCAGCGATGCCTTCGAGACCGTCTGGAACACGGTGCGCTTCAGTCGCGGCCTGTTCGGTAAAGCGCCCAACGACACCCACATCGAGCAGGTGCTCAAGGCGCTGTCGCTGTGGGACAAGCGCAAGAACAAGCTGATCACGCTCTCCGGCGGCATGAAGCGCCGCGTGCTGATCGCCAAGGCCCTGGCGCACGAGCCGGAGATCCTGTTCCTCGACGAGCCCACCGCGGGTGTCGACGTCGAGCTGAGACGCGACATGTGGGAGGTGGTCAGGGAGCTTCGCAACAGCGGCGTGACCATCATCCTGACCACGCACTACATCGAGGAAGCCGAGGAGATGGCCGATCGGATCGGCGTCATCAACGGCGGCGAGATCGTGCTGGTGCGGGAAAAGGCGGCGCTGATGCGCCAGCTCGGCAGCAAGCAGTTGACGCTGCACCTGCAAACGCCGCTGGCCAGCGTGCCGCCGGCGCTGGCCCATCACCCGTTGACGCTGGCTGAAGACGGCAACGTGCTGGTCTACACCTACGATGCCAGCGAGGCCGGCGATAGCGATCACGTCAGCATCAGTGCACTGATCAACGAGATCGAGGACGCCGGAATCCGCTTCAAGGATCTGCATACCAAGCAGAGTTCGCTGGAAGATATTTTCGTCAACCTGGTCAGAGAGCGCTCATGAACCTGCAAGCCGTCCGCTCCATCTATGTCTTCGAAATGGCCCGTGCCGGGCGCACGTTGTTGCAGAGCCTGATCTCTCCGGTCATCTCGACATCGCTCTACTTCGTCGTGTTCGGCGCCGCCATCGGCTCGCGCATCCAGGAGGTCGAGGGCGTCAGTTACGGCGCCTTCATCGTGCCCGGCCTGATCATGCTGATGCTGTTGACACAGAGCGTCTCCAACGCCTCCTTCGGCATCTTCTTCCCCAAGTTCACCGGCACCATCTACGAGGTGCTGTCGGCGCCGATCTCGTACTTCGAGATCGTGCTCGGCTATGTCGGTGCCGCCGCCTCCAAGTCGGCCATTCTGGGGCTGGTGATACTGGGCACGGCCAACTTCTTCGTTGACCTGCACATCCAGCACCCGTTCATGATGATGCTGTTCCTGCTGTTGACCGCCCTCACCTTCAGCCTGCTCGGCTTCATCATCGGGATCTGGGCGGACAGCTTCGAGAAGCTGCAGCTGGTGCCGCTGCTGATCATCACGCCGCTGACCTTCCTCGGCGGCAGCTTCTACTCGATCGATATGCTGCCGCCGATGTGGCAGGCGGTGACGCTGGCCAATCCGGTGGTCTACCTGGTCAGCGGGTTTCGCTGGAGCTTCTACGGCATCAGCGACGTCAGCGTGGTCGCCAGCCTGGTCATGATCGGCGTCTTCCTGGCCGTCAGCCTGGCCGTCATCAGTTGGATCTTCCGCACCGGGTATCGCCTCCGTCCCTGAGCAGGAGGCCCCGGCCCGGACACACCGCCGTCTCTCTTTCGCGGGCCGCCATCCGGCCGCCCGCCCTTTCACGCTTCACGAGCCATCTCATGCCGATACTGCAGACCTGCGCCCATCGCATCGACAAACAGGGCGACGAACATCCCGCCACGCTGACGGGCGGCGAAGCCATGCGCGACACCGCCACGGCAGAGTCGCTGCTGGCGGCGTTCAACTCGAGCTTTCACGGCAAGCCCAAGGCGTGGGGGCACTTCGTCGACGGTACTTCGGAAGAGACCAACGACACCAACGGCGAAACGGCGTCAGCGTCGCGTTTCGCCTACGAGCTGGAGCGCTATCGCAGCGGCGAGATCAACTTCACCGACTTCACCCGGCAGACCACCGAAAGCCTGGCACCGCTGATCGACGCCCATCTCTCGATCGGCGGCCACTGGTGGTTCGTTCACTCCCGCCAGGGGGAGGCGGAGACCCTGACCCTGACGCTGCTCCATCAGCGCGACGGCTATGGCTTCGACCACGATCTCAACGTCGTCCCCGTCCAGCAGCTCAACCTCGGCCAGTTGATGCTGGCGGCACGAATCGACCTGACCCAGTGGCAACGCGGGGAGTCACGCCAGTACATCACCTACGTGCAGGACCGGGGCAACAAGAAACTGGTGGAAGCCTTTCGGCAGTGGCTGGGATGCCAGGAGGGCGTCAATGCCGGGGCCGAGACGCGCACCCTGCTCAAGGCGTTCAGCGACTACGTGGAGAGCGAGGACCTGCCCGAGGAAGCCAGCCGGGAGAAGACCGACACGCTGATCGACTATGCCAATGCCCAGGCCAAGCGCGGGGAGCCGATCACGCTGGACGAGCTCTCCGAACTGGTCGACGAGCAGCAACCCAAGGCGTTCTACGACTACATCCGCAATCAGGATTACGGCCTTGCCGCCGAGATCCCGCCGGACAAGCGCACCCTGCAGCAGTTCAAGCGCTTCGCCGGGCGCGCCAGCGGCGTCTCCATCAGTTTCGACTCCCACCTGCTCGGCAACAGCATCGAGTACGACGACGAGCGCGACCGCCTGATCATCAAGCAGGTTCCCGGGCAACTGAAGGATCAGATCAAGCAGCGCGGTCACTGACCGCCACACCGCGCGGCGTCCACCAGACGCCGCCCCTCCCCCTCTTTCTGGCTCTTTTGACGCTCTCTGCCCCTCGTCAAGCCGCGCCGGCACCTCTCGACACGGACCGCCACCCGGCACAGACCGGCACCTCCCGGCAGTCGGATGACACCGAGTCGTCTCCTGCCGTCGTTAAAAATTAAATTTCACTTCAATAAAAGTTGAACCGGGCCGATAAAAAACTAACGACACGCGCTCGCGTGGAAACCTGCGCCGTACCTGAAAGAGATTCTTGGGGGATCGAACATGAGAATTGCGCTCCACAGCGTCAAAGCCCGACTATTCCTGGCGCTGGGCCTGATCATCCTGCTGCTGGTCGTGATCGGCATACAGGGCGTATTGAGCAACCGCCAGACCCAGCAGGCGATGCAATCCATCGTCGGAGAGAATGTTCAGGAAATGATCGAGCTCTCCACGGTGAGGGCAGCCATCGGCGACAATCGCACCATCTTCGCCCGGGTTGGGGCCGGCAATCTCTCCGACGCCCAGCAACAGGAGGTCGAGGCGAACCGCAAGCGCACCGACGACGCCTGGAACCACTACTACCCGGCACTGGTGTCGAGCGATGCGGAGCGGCAGCAGGCCGAACGTTACCAGCAGCAGCTGCAATCGCTTCGCAGCCAGTTGGACAGCGGCAAGGCGAGCGAAGCGCAGGTCAACCAGATCTATGCTGACCTCTACGAGACGGTCACCTCGCTCTATCGAGGGGCACGAGAGGCCACCCTCGCCAGCTACCAGCAGAGCGTCGAGGACTATCAGTTCAGCCGCAACGTGATCATCGGCGCTATCCTTCTCGGCTTGATGGTGGCCATCGCCATCGGCTGGTGGCTCAGTCGCGGCATCCTGAGGCCACTGCGGGAGGCCACGGCATTCACCGAGTCGCTGGCCAAGGGCGATCTCGGCGTGCGCCTGAGTGCCAACTATCGCGACGAGTTCGGTCGCATGCTGGACGCCATGGCGTCGATGCGGGACAAACTGTCGAGCGTGATCGGCGAGGTCGCGCGCAACGCAAGGAACGTCGAATCGATCTCCGCCGAGCTGGCGGCCGGCAACGAGAACCTGAGCCAGCGCACCCAGGAACAGGCCGCCAGCCTGCAGGAGACCGCTGCGGCGCTGGAGCAGATCACCAACACCGTCAAGCAGAACGCCGACAACGCCTCGCAGGCCGACAGCCTCGCCAGCCAGGTCAGCACCCAGGCCAAGCAGGGCGGGGAAGTGGTCAATGAAGCGATCACCGCGATGCAGGAGATCGACGCCTCCAGCAAGCAGATCGCCAACATCATCGGCCTGATCGACGAGATCGCCTTTCAGACCAACCTGCTGGCGCTCAACGCCTCGGTAGAGGCCGCCCGCGCCGGCGAACAGGGACGGGGCTTCGCGGTGGTGGCACAGGAGGTGCGCCAGTTGGCGAGCCGCAGCGCCGACGCCGCCGGCGAGATCAAGCAGCTGGTGTCGGAGAGCGCGCAACGGGTGTCGCGGGGATCGGAGCTGGTCAACCGCTCCGGCGAGACGCTGGCCGGGATCGTCAGCAACGTGGAAAAGGTCACCGACCTGGTCTCGGAGATCGCCGTGGCCAGCCGCGAGCAGTCGACCGGGATTCAGCAGATCAATCTCGCCGTCGGCGAGATGGACAGCGTCACCCAGCAGAATGCGTCGCTGGTCGAGGAGTCCACCGGCGTGACCGGGAACCTGCAGGGCCAGGCCGAGCAGCTGGCGCGCGAGGTCGGGTTCTTCCGTGGCTTCGATGACACCGACCACGCGGCGCCCCCGCGCCCGCGGCAGGCTCCCGCCCTGGCGCCGGCCGCACCGGCAGTGCGCCACGACAACCGCCAGGCGCATCCGGAAACCGAGGAGTGGACCAGCTTCTGACCCCGCAATGATACGACGAGGCCCCACTCACCGACGGTGAGCGGGGCCTCTTGGTCATGCCGTGTCGGCCGGGTGTCGCCGTTACTTGCCGCGATTGGCCTTCACGCCCTCCTCGATGCGTTTGCCGATATTGGCATCGATGTTGTGCCAGTACTCGAACACGCGGGAGAGCACCGGCTCCTCGACCCCGCCGGAGACGTGACCGACCACGTTGTTGACCAGACGGTCGCGGGCGGCATCGTCCATCACCTTGTTGACCAGGTCGTTGGCCTGGCTGAAATCGTCATCCGCCGGACGCAGGGTGTAGGCGGTGCGAACGAATTCGCCATCGGCCTGCCACACCGCATCTTCCGGATAGCGCTCGGGGTCGGCCTTGGAGCCGCCCTTGCTGTTCGGCGCATAGACCGGGTCGCTGGCGTTGTGCATGCGCATCGCGCCACCCTTGCTGTAGCTGTTGACCGGCGACTTGGGCGTGTTGACCGGGATGTGCTTGTAGTTCACCCCCAGACGGGCACGGTGTGCATCGGCATAGGAGATGGAGCGCGCCAGCAGCATCTTGTCCGGCGACAGCCCGGTACCCGGCACCATGTTGTTGGGTTCGAAGGCGGCCTGCTCGATCTGGGTATGGAAATCCTCCGGATTGCGATCCAGCGTCATCCTGCCCACTTCCATCAGCGGGTAGTCGCCGTGCGGCCACACCTTGGTCAGGTCGAAGGGGTTGAGGCGATAGGTCTTGGCATCCTCGAACGGCATGATCTGCACGTGCAGCGTCCAGGTCGGATAATCGCCGCGCTTGATCGCCTCGAACAGGTCGCGGCGATGGTAGTCGGCATCGCTGCCGGCCATCTGGTCGGCCTGCTCCTGGGTCATGCACTTGATGCCCTGATCGGTCTTGAAGTGATACTTGACCCAGAAACGTTCGCTCTGGGCGTTGACCCACATGTAGGTGTGGCTGGAGTAGCCGTTCATGTGGCGCCAGGTGGCAGGGACGCCACGATCACCCATCAGCCAGGTCACCTGGTGCGCGGATTCCGGCGCCATGGTCCAGAAGTCCCACTGCATGTCGTGGTCGCGCAGGCCGTTGTCGGCCCGGCGCTTCTGGGAGTGGATGAAGTGCTGGAACTTCATCGGATCGCGTACGAAGAAGACGGGCGTGTTGTTGCCCACCATGTCGAAGTTGCCTTCTTCGGTGTAGAACTTCAGGGCGAAGCCGCGCGGGTCGCGCCAGGTATCCGGGCTACCCGATTCGCCGGCCACCGTCGAGAATCGCGCGACCATCTCGGTCTTCTTGCCCGGCTGCAGGAACTTCGCCTTGGTGTATTTGCTGACATCGTGAGTGACTTCGAAATGACCGAAAGCCCCGCCCCCCTTCGCGTGCGGCTGGCGGTCCGGGATCATCTCGCGGTTGAAAGCCGCCATCTGCTCCATCAAATAGTGGTCGTGAAGCACGATCGGGCCATCGGGGCCTACGGACAGTGCATTTTCTTCACTCGCTACGGGGATGCCGGCATCCGTCGTCGTCGGTTTTCGGTTGTCGCTGGTCACGGTGATCTCTCCCTAATTCAACGCCGCAAGACGATGATCGCCTTGCGCTGGTACCCCTTGGCGATGCCCTTCGTGGGCGGACGCGACGAGTCAAATGCCCCATGGCCGTGATGACTCGGATGTCAGGTTCGCGACGCGATCGCCCGAATTCTGCCCGCCTCAGCCGCTCGCGACTCGAGCGCGTGGATCCGGCCCGAGCAGAAGGGCTTCCCGATACGGGCGCACCACAACTTATAGAGTGAACCCTTGGCACTGTCCAACCGCGGGAAACCGACCTTCGGCCAACGGGGCGACGATTGGCCATGGGCTCCCTCCGCCCGATCTCGCCGGTGAAATGCCGAACCCGCTCGCGGCAAGGGCTGCACGATAGTTCGAACCTTTCCCAAGTGAGCTCCTGATAGTCAGGGGCAATACCCGCCATGTTCAAATTTCATGGCGTTTGTCACGGTTGATGCGTCTTTCCATCGGACCGGGCATCGAACGAATTCATTTCTGTTTGATGGATTGTTTGACGCTGTTGTCGACCAGGAACAAGTGCGAGGACCTGCTGCTGATCCTCTTCACCGTGTTGATTCTGACCATCATGGTGGGCGGTACGCTGTGGATACCGTTCAATCTGTATTACTGCATGATGCCGTCGATGATGCCGTGACCCCGGCACTCGGCTAGGGGCGCCAGCGCTGCCTGTCCCGCTGCGGTGGCAGACCGAAACAGCGCCGATATTCGCGGCTGAACTGGGAGGGACTCTCGTAGCCGACACGCTGCGCCACCGCCGTCACCTCGAGGGTTCCGGCGAGCAGCAAGCGCCGCGCCTCCTGCAGGCGCAGCTGCTTCTGGTACTGCAGGGGACTCATCGCCGTGACCGCCTTGAAGTGATGGTGCAGCGACGACACGCTCATATGCACGTTCCCGGCGATGACGGCGACCGGCAGCGGTTCGGCGTAACGCTCGCGCAGCAGGCGGATCGCCGCCGCGATCCGCCGGGTCTGGCTATCCTTCAGCGCGATCTGGCGGAGCCGGGCACCGTGTCCATGGCGAAGCAGGCGATAGGCGATCTCGCGCTTGATCATGGGCGCCAGTACCGGAATGTCCTGCGGCGAATCCAGCAACCGCAGCAGACGCAGCACCGTTTCCAGCAGCGGGGCTTCGAGCCGGTTCACGTAGAGACCCCGCGCCGGCTCGGTGGCCGAGACGGTCGGCAGGTTGTCGTCATGGATCAGCTCGCCGATCAGTTCGACGTCGAGATCCAGGCGCAACCCGAGGTAGGGCGCCTCCCGGCTGGCCCGGGAAACGTCCGCCAGTACCGGCAGGTCGACCGACGAGACCAGGTAATGCATCGGGTCGTACTCGTAGATCTCCTGCCCGATCGAGAGCCGCTTGGCGCCCTGGGCGATCACGCTGAACACCGGATCGTGTACCACGTACTGCGGCGGCCGGGGCGCGCTCAGCCGATGGATCGACAACCCGGGTATGGCGCTCGGCAACTTGCCCTCGCGACCCAGCGTCAGACGATCGAGCAACTCGACCAGTTCCTGGCGGTAACCCACGAGCGCCCTGTCGTCCCCGCCCGCCAACCCGTATCCGGACAGCGGCGTCACCGCATCGACTCGTTGATTCATGATTGCGATATCTCTCCCCACGAGAGATCCAGCCTATCCCAACCCGCCTCCGAAAGGCACTCGAGGAGCTGCCTCTGGCAGTTTTGGGCAAAGATCCGATCGGATCGAGCCAGTCTCGTTGCCCCCTGTCGACCATACTCGATTCTCTGTCGTCCCTTCCCTCATCGACAACGAGGAGTACCACCATGCGCTACCGCAATCTGGGCAATACCGGCCTGTTCGTCTCCGAGCTCTGCCTGGGCACCATGACCTTCGGCGGCAACGGCGAGATGTGGAGCCAGATCGGCAATCTGCAGCAGGCGGATGCCGACAAGCTGGTCGGCCGGGCTCTCGACGCCGGCATCAATTTCATCGACACGGCCGACGTCTACTCCCAGGGCCAGTCCGAAGTCATCACCGGCCAGGCGCTCAGGAATCTCGGCGTTGCGCGCGACGACGTCGTCGTCGCCACCAAGGTCTTCGGCCCCACCGGCACCGACGATCCCTACCGCTCCAACGGGGTCAACAATCGCGGCGCTTCGCGCTACCACATCATGGAGGGCGTCAAGGCGAGCCTGAAGCGTCTGCAGCTCGACCACATCGATCTCTACCAGATCCACGGCTTCGACCCCGCGACGCCGATCGAGGAGACCGTACGCGCGCTGCACACGCTGGTCGAGCACGGCCACGTACGCTACGTCGGCGTCTCCAACTGGGCGGCCTGGCAGATCATGAAGGCGCTGGGCATCGCCCGGCAGAACGGCTGGCACCGGTTCGAATCGCTACAGGCCTACTACACCCTGGCCGGGCGCGACCTCGAACGCGAGATCGTCCCGCTGCTGGAGAGCGAAAAGCTGGGGCTGATGGTCTGGAGCCCGCTGGCCGGCGGGCTGCTCAGCGGCAAGTACAAGCGGGACGGAGAAGCACAGGCCGGTGACCGGCGCGCCACCTTCGACTTCCCGCCGGTGGACCGGGAGCGCGGCTTCGACTGCATCGACACCATGCGCGAGATCGCCGAGGCCAAGGGCGTTTCGGTTGCCCGGATCGCGCTGGCCTGGCTCCTGCATCAGAGGGCCGTGACCAGCGTCATCGTCGGCGCCAAGCGCCTCGACCAGCTCGACGACAACATCGCCGCCACCGAGGTGCGTCTCGACAAGGACGAACTGGCCCGCCTCGACCAGGTCAGCGCGCTGCCGCCGGAGTATCCGGGCTGGATGCTGGATCGCCAGGGCGACTATCGCCGCGGGCAGTTGGCGGAGTCACGGCAGCGGTAACGGGCCGCTGCGACGGAGCGCGATCCGATCGGCTCCGTCGCCGGCGCATGTCAGGACGAGCCTTCGGCATCCTCCGGCTGCAGGCCGTTTGCCCTGGCGAACGTCAGCACCACTTGCCGCAGGATCTTGCGCTGCGCCTCGTCGAGCCCCCGGTAGATCCGCAGGATCTCGTCCTCCTCCCCTCCCACGGGTATGGCCCAGGTCGCCTGCATCGTGCCGGGAACGTGTAACGGCCGTTCGCCGTAACGCAGGACCTGCGGTTCGATGCCCAGCCAACCGGCCAACACCTGCAGCTTGTCCTGCGAGGGTATCGAATCGCCTCGTAACCACCGCCGCACCCCCTGGAAGGTGACTGGCGCCCCCCAGTAGCGCAGGTTGAACTCACGCTCGAGTACCGAAGGGCGGGGTTCGTATCCAGCGGCGGTCAGCGCCGCTTTGAGGCGGAGCGAAAACAAACTCTTTTCATCCATTGAATCAATTTGAACTAATAGTTCAATTTAAGTTGAACCAGCGTTCAAACTTATATTGAATTATTAATTCAAACCCTTGTCAGGTTGCGAGAATCGACCACGGCGCTGGGCCATGAATCACTGTTGGAACGGATGCCCGCAGGCATCACGACTTCGCCACCCCTCCCCAGCTCGCCGCGCCTCCCCATTGACGCTGCCATGCCGGCGTACCGGTACGGGATCCGATGGTTTCGATCTGGGCGCGTCGTGCCTGGCGCGCGCACCAATCGCCTCGTCAACCCTGGATTTCGGCATGCTCCCTGTCCTCGCCGGCCAGGTCGAGGGCAAGATCGACGGGGCGTGGCGGAAGGGGTCGAGAATGGCGCGATCGAGGCACGCCCCGAGACCCTCGGCTGCGATCAGGGGCAAGGCTTCTACTACAGCCCCGCCCTCCCCTTCGAGGAAGCGATGGCGTGGGCCGATGCCGGTTCGAAACGGCGATACTGAGTTGCCGTTGGCGGCACGCCCCCGAGGCCTTCGGGATCACCCGCCCCGGGCACCGCTGTCGGCGAGCCGAACGAATGGCGTCAGCCGGACATCGATGGTCACGGTGAGCAAATCCAGGGCTGCCGCCCGTTCCCGGCCTTCGGCACTGGCGCGGTGGAAATGCGGCGTCATCATCAGAAGATCGGCGATCGCCTGCGGCTCGCTCAGCGTCAGCGGGAAACGGATCGTCTCGACATCCCGCCGGGCCAGTCCATCGGGCGTCGTTCGAGAAGGTTCGCGCTCCGGCTTCAGGCTGGGATAGATGACCTCGCGCAACTCTCTCAGATGGTCCGGCCCGACATCGGCCTGTATCAATACCCCGCCCGGCTCGAGCACGCGCACGAACTCCGGATAGACCGCGAAACCGAACAGGCACAGCACGCAGTCCAGCGCGCCGTCCTGCACCGGAAGCTTGGCATTGCTCGCCACCACCCAGTTACTACCCTCTCCCTCCCGATCACGCGAAACCGCATGCTCCTGTCTGGCGGCGGACAGCACCGCCCACTTGGAGATATCCAGCCCCAGCAACGACAATGCCGTCTCCCGCTTGCTCGCCGCCTCGGCCAGTCGACGCAGGTAGTAGCCTTCCCCGCAGCCGGCGTCGAGACAGCGAAGCTGGCCGTTCCCCGGTCGTGCCGAAAGCGCGGCGCGGGCGACAGCGTCGGCCACCGGCGCATAGTGACCGGCATTCAGGAAGCGTTGCCGCGCGGCAACCATCGCCTTGCTGTCGCCGGGGTCGCGCGAGCGCTTGTGCTGGACCGGCAACAGGTGGGTATAACCCTGGCGCGCCACATCGAAGCTATGGCCGGCATCGCAGCGCCAGGCCCGACCCTGACGCTGCATCGGCTTGCCGTCCAGCGGACACGCCAGCGCGGAGAAAGGAGTGGAAGACATATCGCTACCGCTTGCTCGTGGAGCCCGCCAGTCTACCCGACATCCCATTCGATGAGGGCGGGCCGTCAGGCTGAAAGACGCGCCAGGCCGAATCCTGCCAGCGCGGATGCGGCCTCTCCCGTCACCAGCCATTGCCCCAGCGACTCGCCCAAGGCACTGGCGAACTTGAAGCCGTGGCCGGAGAAGCCGCCGGCGACGATCAGCCCGGGGAGCGGTTCATCGATCAGGAAATGCTCGTCCGGCGTGCGGATGTACTGGCAGACCGCACCGCGATGCAACGCCCCGACGCCTGGAAGATAGCGGTCGATCACCCGCCGCAGCTCGACCAGGTCATCGGGGTGATCGCCGAACGGCGCCATCGGCTCGCCTGGGTCCAACGGCTGGCCGCTGTCATGGCGACCGATCTTGAAGCCGGCACCGTCGATATCGGGGAAACCGTAATAGATGCCCAGTTCGTCATCGGTCAGGCTGAATCCCGGGAAGCGCTGGGGCAGATAGCGGCTGTCCGCCTTGAACCAGGCGAAGGTCTTGCGCACCCGGGTCAGCGGCAGCTCGATACCCAGCGGCGCCAGCAGAGGCGCCAGGTGCTGACCGGTCGACGCCAGTACCCGGTCGGCGACAAAACGCCGGCCATCGTCACAACCGGCCTCGAACCGCCCATCGTCCCTATGCCGAATGCGCGTTATCGCCGTACCCGTCGTCAGCGTCACGCCGGGGCTGCAAGCCACCCGCCGCCGCCAGCAGTCGATGATGCGCTCGACCCGCAACACGCCGGCGCGCGACTCGAAGCCCCCGCGCATCGAATCATCCAGCTGCCACCCCGGCCAGCGCTCGGTGGCCGCCACGCCGTCCATCTCGTCCAGCGGCAGATCGTATCGTCGGGCACTGGCTTCGACCTGCCGAATGAACGGCGCCGATGCCGGGCCAAGGTTGAGCACCCCCGTCGGAACGAACAGCGACTCGCCAGTGTCCCGCTCCAGTTCCCGCCAGCGCTTCAGCGCGCGCAGGGCCAGCGGGACATAGCCGCTGCCCTCGCCGTAAGCCAGCCGGATCAGGCGCGTCTCGCCATGATGCGCGCCCTGATCGTGAGGCGGGCTGTGGGCGTCGAGCACCTGGATCGAATCCTCTCCGGCCGAGGCCAGGTAGTCGGCCGTCGCCAGCCCCATGCTGCCGGCACCGATGATCAAGGTCTTGCTGTGAACGGTCTGTGTCATGCGTCGACGAATCCCGGTATTCAATGGCTTACGTGGCGGTCGCTTCGGCGGTGCGCGGGGCGCGCTCGCCTTCACTGCGCGAGATGATGGCGGTACCCGCCAGGTCGCCGGTGACATTGAGGGCAGTGCAGCCCATCCCGACCAGTGCGTCTATCGAGGTCAAGAGCGCCACGGTCTCGATCGGCAATCCGACCTGGGCAAAGACCGTCGCGATCATCACGATGCCGGCACCGGGCACGCCGGCGGTACCGATGGAGGTCAGCGTGCCGATCAGCACGATCTCGACCATGGTCATGAAGTCCAGCGGCATGCCGACGACATTGGCGGCGAACACCGCGGAGATCGCGATGCGGATCGCCGCACCGTCCATGTTGATGGTCGCCCCCAGCGGCAGGCTGAAGCCATAAAGGCTTTGGGAGATGCCCAGGCGCTGGGCGGCATTCAACGTCAGCGGCAGCGTGCCGGTGCTGCTCTGGGTGGCGAAGGCCGTGGCCATCGGCGTGCGTGCCTCGCGGAAGAACGCCTTCAGACGCACCCCGAAGACGCTCATCAACACGCCATAGAGAACGAGGTGTACCGCGAGGGCGAGATAGAGCACCACCACCATACTGCCCAGCGACAGGATGGTATCCATGCCCTGCTTGGCCACGGTGCCGGCGACGATGGCGAACACCCCGATGGGTACGTACTGGAGCACGCCAGACATCACCTTCATGGTCACCGCGTTGAGGCCTTCGATGACCCCATAGAGCTTGTCACCCAGCTCTCGCTGCCCCTCGCCATGGCGCATCTTCAGCAGCGCGATGCCGAACACGAAGGCGGTGAAGATGATCCCCAGCAGATTCGGCTCGGCCAGCGCGCTGACGATGTTGCCCGGCACGATGCTCAGCAGCACGCTGACGATCCCCGGATTCTCCGGCACCTCGACACTGGCGCCGTCGTCCAGTGCCATGCCCGTGCCAGGCGATAGTAACGACGCCACCGCCAGGCCCACCACGATCGCCAGGGCCGAGGTCAACACATAGTAGCCGAACACTTTGCCGCCGATGCGCCCCATCCGGCCGACATCGGCCTGGTTGATGCCCACGATCAACGTGAACAGCACGATCGGCACGATCAGGAACTGCAGCAGACGCAGCAGCAGATCGCCGAGCGGTGCCAGCCAGGCCGCGACGGACTCGCCGCCGATCAGCCCCACCGCCACGCCCAGCACCAGCGCGATGGTGACGCGCAGAATGAGTGAAGAGTCGAGATAGCCTCGAAACAGAGTTTTCATGAATGTGCCTATGACTAGCCGCCGGAGGACGTCGCAAACCGCAGCGGCGTCGATGCCGCATAGCGTAACGCAAAAGCCCGACGCTAGGCCGGGCTCGGTATGGCGAGAACGCGAAATCAGCCGCCGATCTTGTCCTGCGTCTGCGTCTCGAAATCGCTGGCGTCGTGGCGTTCGTGAAGCTGGGTTTCCGGCTCGCCGAAGGTACGGTTGACCATGCGGCCACGCTGCACGGCCGGACGGGCATCGATCTCCCTGGCCCAGCGCTGGACGTTCTCGTAGCTCTCCACGTCCAGAAACTCCGCGGCATCGTAGAGCCGTCCCAGCGCCAGTTGACCGTACCAGGACCAGGTGGCGATATCGGCGATGGTGTACTCGTCACCCGCCAGGTAGCGCGACTCGGCCAGGCGACGGTCGAGCACGTCGAGCTGACGCTTGGCTTCCATGGTAAAGCGATCGATGGCGTATTCGATCTTCTCCGGTGCATAGGCGTAGAAGTGGCCGAAACCGCCACCGAGATAGGGCGCGCTGCCCATCTGCCAGAACAGCCAGTTCATCGTCTCGACACGCTGGACCGGATCGCTCGGCAGGAAGGCGCCGAACTTCTCCGCCAGATGCAGCAGGATCGAGCCGGACTCGAACACGCGAATCGGCTTGGCGCCACTGAGATCCATCAGTGCCGGGATCTTGGAGTTCGGGTTGACCTCGACGAAACCGCTGCCGAACTGATCACCGTCGCCGATCTTGATCAGCCAGGCGTCGTACTCGGCGTCCTTGCCCAGTGCCAGCAACTCCTCGAGCATCACGGTGACCTTGACGCCGTTGGGCGTCGCCAGCGAATAGAGCTGGAACGGGTGCTTGCCGACCGGCAGCGCCTCGTCGTGGGTCGGCCCGGCGACAGGACGGTTGATACTGGCGAACTTGCCGCCGCTCTCTTTCGGTTCCCAGACCTTGGGTGGGGTGTAATCGCTCATCACAACTCCGTGACAGGAAGTGGCTGCGACGATGCCGTCCATCGGGCATCGCCATCGTGTGAGGAAAACATAGCGTGTTAAAGGTTGCTCTGCGAGTCCGCGAGCGTGGGCCAGGCGCTATCCATGCGCAAACTCATGAACGCCCGCGCCGGTTGGGCGGGACCAATCCGTGGCGGCGCATGCGCCGGTATAGCGTCGGCCGCGACACGCCCAACTGGCGCGCCACCTGGCTGACGTTCCAACTCGCCTGGTCCAAGGCACGCGCCAGTGACTCGGCCTCGGCCGGCGCGTCGTCGCTGTCATGCCTCAACTGGGTCGTCGTGGGTGTCGCTGATGTCGCAGAGATGGACGGCGCTGCGACCCGATCGGCGCGGCAGCCCTCGGGCAGGTCATGCACGGTAATCGCTTCCCCCTCGCGGGTGGCGAGAGCGAACGCCAGCGCACTCTTGAGCTGGCGCACATTGCCCGGCCAGGGGGCGTCGAGCAGCGCGTTCATGGCGTCACCACGCAGAGGTGCCGAGACGCCCTGCTCGGCGGCCAGGGCGGCGAGCAGACGCTGGATCAGATAGCGGCGGTCGGCGCGCTCGCGCAGGGGCGGCAGCACCAGCTCGGCGCCGTTGAGACGGTAGTAGAGATCCTCGCGGAAGCGGCCCTCGGCGATCAGCGCGGCGAGATCGCGATGGGTGGCGGTGACAACCCGCAGCGCCACCTTGATCGGCCGCTCGGCACCCAGCGGCATCACCTCCTGCTCGGCCAGCACCCGCAATAGACGACTCTGCAGCGCCAGCGGCATGTCGCCGATCTCGTCGAGGAACAGCGTGCCGCCGTCGGCCTGCGGAATCAGGCCGCGCATCCCCTTGGGGTTGCCGCCGGTAAAGGCCCCGGGCAGATAGCCGAACAGCTCGCTCTCGATCAACGACTCGGGAATCGCCGCGCAGTTGACCGCAACGAAGGGGCCCCCGGCGCGGTCACCGCTGGCATGTAGTGCGCGCGCCAGCTCCTCCTTGCCGGTGCCGGTCTCGCCTCGGATCAGCACATTGAGCGGCTGCCGGCAGAGCCGCCGGGCCAGACTCAACAGCCGCTGCATCGCCGGGTCATCCCCAGCCAGGCGATCCAGCGCCGGCGTCGAGGCGGGCACCACCGGATCGTGGGACGCGGTGACGGCGTCACTCGCCATGTCAGTCACAATGTCCGTCGCGATATCAGTCGCGATGCCACTCGCCATGTCTCTCGTGGTGCCGGTCGCCGCCGCGTTACGCTGCCGCGCACGCCTACCGCGCGGCTCGACCAGCGCAGCGAAGCGGATATCACCGCTGGCACGCAGGCGCAGGGCGCGCAACTGGTCCGGCTCGCAGCGCGGCAACGACAGCAGATCGTCCAGTTCGGCCTCGAACAGCTGGGTCACCTGGGTCGGTGCCGGCGGCGTGCGCTGGACGTGGGCGTCGATCAGCGCACGCCCCTCGCCGTTGGCGGCGAGCACCCGCCCCTGGGAGTCGAAGGCGAGCAGGCCGCGGCCGTTGAAGTGGACGAAGGCGCGGGTGGTATCGAAGCGCAGGATGGTGGTGTCGCGATAGCGGTGCAGGAAGTAGGCGTCCTCGATCATGCGTGCGTAGAGCGTGACCAGCGGCAGGCCGAAGCTCTGGCTCTCCAGCCCGCGCGGTGACTGCAGCGCGGAGATATCGAGCACCGCGATGGGTCGCCCCTGGGGATCGTGGATCGGCGCCGCGGTGCAGGTGAGCGCGATATGGGTGGCGTCGAAGTGCTCGCGCTGATGGCAAGTCAGGGCGCGCGCCTCGTGGATACAGGTGCCCACGGCGCAGGTGCCGGCGTGGCGTTCGTCCCAATCGGCGCCGAGATAGAGCCCGGCGCGACGTAGCGCGGCATCCTGGTCCGGATGACCGCGAAAGTCGACGGTGACCCCATGGCGATCGGTCAGCAGCAGGACATAGCCCATCGGCGCCACCTGGGCGAAGAGCTGGTCGACCCCGGCCCGGGCCACGTAGAGGAGTTCGTCCACCGGCTCGCGCGAGTCGACCAGCGCTTCGTGGGTCAGCACACGTACCGGCCG
>NZNW01000111.1 GCA_002695065.1 Salinicola sp.
TACGTGATCCTGTTCGGCGCCATCGCCGGCCTGCCGGCCATGATCATCGCCGGACCGCTGTTCGGGCGCTGGATCGCCAAGCGCATCGATGCACGAATCCCCGACTACATGGAGCTGCCGAAGAACGATGTCGATACCACCGGTCTGCCCAGCTTCAAGCTGATCCTGTCGATCATCCTGCTGCCGCTGGCGCTGATCGTGCTCAACACCGTTTCCGGCGTGATCCTGGCGGAAGATAGCCCGGTCCTGGCCGCCCTGACCTTCCTCGGCCACCCGTTCGTGGCGCTGACGCTGGCCACGCTGCTTGCCTTCACGCTGCTGGGCACCCGCCGCGGCATGAAGCGGGAGCAGGTCATGGAAGTCGCCACCAAGGCGCTGGAGCCGGCCGGCATCATCATTCTGGTCACCGGTGCCGGCGGCGTGTTCAAGCAGGTGCTGATCGATTCCGGCGTGGGCGAAGTGATGGGCAACATCATGGCCGAAAGCGCCCTGCCGCCGATCCTGCTGGCGTTTTTGATCTCCACCGCGGTCCGTGTGATCCAGGGCTCGGCCACCGTCGCGATGATCACCGCCGCCGGCCTGATGGCCCCGGTGATCACCACGCTCAATCTCGACGGCCCGGTGCTCGGCCTGCTGGTCATCGCGATCGCTTCCGGCGCCACGGTGCTGAGCCACGTCAACGACTCCGGCTTCTGGCTGGTCAACCGCTACTTCGGTCTGACCGAGGCGCAGACGCTCAAGAGCTGGACGGTGATGGAGACGATCATCGGCCTGACGGGGCTGGTGATGGCGCTGATCGTCGGCCTGTTCGTCTGACCCGCGACTCGGCCATGAAACGCATGACGCCCGCTGCGGGGTTCCCGCAGCGGGCGTCCTGGTCTCCAGCACCGTCGACCGACACGTCGAAGGCTCGCTAGCGGCGCGTGTCCAGCGCTTCCCGCACCGTCGCTTGCCGACGCCGGGAGAGCTCCTTGCCCAGCGCCGGTCCACGAAACCCCTCGTCGAGCAGCGCTTTGGGCAGGATCTGGGAGGCCAGCCGCCAGGCCAGCGCCAGATCGTCCGCCAGTTCGCCATCGTCGTGGGCGATCAGGGCCAGCAGCGGCGTGACGCGCTCGGGCCGTCGCCAGGCGTCGATCCCGTCCAGCCAGGCCATGATCGCGCCGGCACGATCTTCGGCGTCACCGGGCCGCAGATCATCGATGCGGAGACGCAACCGGCGGGACAGGGCCGCCAGCCGCATGGCATCCCGAAAGGCGTTGGGCGCCTTGACGGCATCGTTGAGCCGCGCTTGCTCATCGTCCTCGAGGTGCTCGCCGAGCCGCGCCCAGCGCCATAGCGCCACGCTGTGGGACGCGGATTCGTCGGGGACGGGCGCGAGTCGCGCCAACACCTCGGGTAGCGATGGCGTCGCCAGCGACGGCATCAGCACCGCCAACGCCCCGCAGGTCTCCAGCGTCTGGAAATAGGCGGAAGGGTCGGCTTCGCCCAGCGCCTTGTGCGTCTCCGTCCACACCCGCTCGGCGACCAGGTACTGCATTTCGCCGCTCTCGGTGAGCTGGCGCATCAGCGCCATCGTCTCCGCGACGATGGTGAAACCGAGCTTGCGGTAACGCGCCAGGAAACGCGCCGCGCGCAACACCCGCAACGGATCCTCGACGAAGGCGGCCGAGACATGCCGGAGCCTCCTGGCCGCAAGATCGGCGGCACCGCCATAGGGGTCGACCAGTTCGCCGTCCGGGGTCTCGGCCATGGCATTGATGGTGAAATCCCGCCGCGCCAGATCGGCTTCCAGCGTCACGTCGGGGCTGGCGTGGACCTCGAACCCGGTGTAGCCGTGCCCCTGCTTGCGCTCGGTGCGCGCCAGCGCGTACTCCTCGTGGGTATCGGGGTGCAGGAAGACGGGGAAGTCGCGACCGACGGACTTGAAGCCGCGCAGGCGCATCGCTTCCGGCGTGGCGCCGACCACCACCCAGTCGCGATCGCCCACCGGCCAGCCCAGGCGGGCGTCGCGCACGGCGCCGCCCACCAGGTAGACCTCCAGTCCGTCGAGACGGGGATCGGGGGGCATGCTCAAGGCTCGCCGCCGTTATCGTTCGACATGTTCGGGCCGCCGATGCGCCCAGTCCACGAACCCGCCGTCCAGGCTGTAGACCTCGTCGAAGCCCTGCCCGGCAAGCCAGGAGGCGGCTTGTTGACTGGAGTGCCCGTGATAGCAGACCACCACCACGGGCGTGTCGCTGGGCGTCTTGTCCACCAGCTCCGCCACCGTGGTGTTGTCGAGATGCCGGCTGCCGGGAATATGGCCCTGGGCGAAACTCATGGGATCGCGAATGTCGACGAGCTTGAGCGAGCGTCCTTCGCTCAGCCACTGCGCCAGCGTCGTCGGGTCGAGATGGGCGAAAGACTGGGTCATGAATCACTCCTGAGAAGCGTTGGCTGAGCGAACGGAAGCGGAACCACTCACCGGTCTGCCTACCTGGACGGCTCCGAGATCCGCTCGCCGCTGTCGAGATCGAGGGCGGTCAGTGAGCCTCCCCATACGCAGCCGGTATCCAGCGCTTGCGCATCGACCCTGGCCCCCGGGGTATGCCCCTCCAGCGCGGCCCAATGGCCGAACAGCAGCGTCAGGCCGTCGGCGCGGGGATAGGTGAACCAGGGGGCGTAACCCTCGGGCGCGCTGTCCAGCCCTTCCTTGGCGGCAAAATCCAGCGTGCCGTCAGCGGCGATGAAGCGCATGCGGGTGAACACGTTGACGATGGCCCGGATGCGATCCATGCCGGCCAGGTCGGGCTCGAAACGAGCCGGGCGATTGCCGTACATCACGTTCAGGAAAGCATCCACATCGTCTGACCGCAACACCGCTTCCGCCTCCGCCGCCAACTCGTTCGCCTGGGCGAGCGACCACTGCGGCGGCAGCCCGGCATGGGTCATCACGCAGCCGCGCTCGGCGTCGTCGACCAGCAGCGGCTGGTGCCGCAGCCATTCGAGCATTTCGTGCCGGTCCGGCGCCTCGAGAATGTCGCTCAGGGTATCGTTGCGCTTGAGCTTGCCATGGCCCCGCGCGACGGCCAGCAGGTGGAGGTCGTGGTTGCCAAGCACCACGCTGGCGGCGCCGTCCAGCGCGACGCTCCTGCGCAGGCAGCCAAGCGAATCGGGGCCACGATTGACCAGGTCGCCGACCAGCCACAGCCGGTCCCGGGAGGGCGAGAAGTCGAGCCGCTCGAGCAGGGCTTCGAATTCGGCGTAACAGCCCTGCAGGTCGCCGATTGCGTAGGTCGCCATGCGCTTCCTCGTGTTGGTGGTGCCGCCGCAGGCCGCGATTCGATGCCGGTGCGGCGGCGGACGTGAACGCCGATCGCTCGCCGCTCAGTGGACCTGATTGGGGCCCGCCAGACGAAACGGCGCGATGGCGACATCGAAGGTGGCCTGGCTGGACAGGTCGATACAGGTGTAACTGCCCTGCATGACACCGACGGGACATTCGATCACCGCACGACTGGTATAGCGAAAGCTGTGCCCGGCAGTGATCGTCGGCTGCTTGCCGACCACCCCGTTGCCGCGCACCTCCTGCACCTTGCCGTGGCCCTGGGTGATCTTCCAGTAACGCGACAGCAGCTGCACGCTGCGGTCGGAGTGATTGTGCACGGTCACCGTGTAGCTGAACACGAACCGGTTGTCGCCGGGCGACGATTCGTCCTCGCGAAACGCCGGCTCGATGTCGACGGTGACGGCGGGTGATCTCTCGCTCATGAACTCTCCTCCGTCGCGGAAGAACTCTCCGGCCGGTGGCCCGTGAGATGGTTGCTGATGGCGACCAGCTCCTCGACCCGCAGTGTCTGGGGACGGCGGCCGGGATCGATCCCCAGCGCCGCCAGCGCCTCCGCATCGATCATCCCCTTGAGATTGTTGCGCAGGGTCTTGCGCCGCTGGCCGAACGCCTCCCTCACCACGTCGGCAAAATGGGCCTCGTCCAGGGCCGGTGAAGGCGGCTCGGCATAGGGCGTCAGGCGAACGATCGCCGAGTCCACCTTGGGCTGCGGCACGAAGGCACCGGGCGGCACCACGAACAGCGACTCGACCGCGCAGTGATACTGGGTCATCACCGACAGCCGCCCCCAATCGGGTCCGCCGGGCTCGGCGGCGAGGCGCTCGACGACCTCCTTCTGCAGCATGAAGTGCATGTCCAGGATGGCGCCGCGGGCCTTCAGCAGGTGGAAGATCAACGGCGTCGAGATGTTGTAGGGGAGATTGCCGATCACCCGCAGCGGGCGTCCATCCTGTCGGGACAGCTCGTGAAAATCGAACTTGAGCGCATCCCCCTCGTGAATCGTGAACTCGGGATAGTCGTAGAACTGTACCCGCAGGCCGGGAATCAGATCGCGATCCAGCTCGATCACCTCCAGCGCACCGGCAGCCTCGAGTATCGGCCCGGTCAGCGCGCCCTGGCCGGGGCCGATCTCGACCAGGCGATCGCCGCCACGCGGACCGATGGCCCGCACGATGCGCGAGATCACCCCGACGTCGCGGAGGAAGTTCTGGCCGAACCGTTTCCGGGCACGAGGCATCGGTGAACGATCGGAGGAGCGTGTAGCCATGAAAAAAGGATTCCTTCAGTGAGCGCGGGCGGTCATCTGCCGAGCCACCTGGAGTGCGACCCGGAGGCTCCCCACATCGGCCAGGCCGGTGCCGGCGAGATCCAGGGCGGTACCGTGATCGACAGAGGTGCGAACCATTCCCAGGCCCAGCGTGATATTGGCGGCCTGCCCGAATCCGGCGTACTTGAGCACCGGCAGGCCCTGATCGTGATACATCGCCAGCACGGCATCGGCGTGATCGAGATGACGGGGCGTGAACAGCGTGTCCGCCGGTAGAGGCCCCACCAGATCGAGGCCCTCGTCGCGCAGCCGATCCAGCGCCGGCGTGATGACTTCGATCTCCTCGCGCCCCAGGTGCCCGTCCTCCCCGGCGTGGGGGTTGAGCCCGCAGACGAGGATCCGGGGCGAGGCGATGGCGAAGCGCCGGTTCAGCTCTGCCGCCAGGACCCGGATGACGCGCATCAGGCCGGCTTCGGTGATCGCCTCGGCCACCCTAGAGAGCGGCAGGTGGGTGGTCGCCAGCGCTACCCGCAGTGGCCTGGAAGTGCGTTCGGTGGAGAGCATCATCACCACCTCCTCGACACCGCAGGCGTCGCGAAGATACTCGGTATGGCCGGTGAAGCCGGGATACCCGCCCTCGATGATCGCGCCCTTGTGCAGCGGCGCCGTCACCATGGCGTCGGCCGTTCCCCGCCTACAGGCCTCGATGGCCACGTCCAGCGTCTTCAGTACGTAGCCGGCGTTGGCGGGGTCCAGCCGGCCAGGCATCGAGGGCTTCGCCAGCGGTACCGGCCAGACCGGCAGCCGGCCGGCGGTGGGCGCAGGCAGCCTCGCTCCCGGATCGATGATGTCCAGCTCGACCGGCCAGCCCAGCACCCGGGCACGCTCGGCCAGCAGCGCCGGGTCCCCCACGGCAACCACCGTCGCCGCCAGTTGCTGCCAGTCCCGGGCCGCCGCAAGCGCCAGCTCGGGGCCGATGCCGGCCGGTTCGCCGGTGGTCAGTGCCAATACCGGCGAGGCCATCAGCCGTTGTCGAGACGATTGTCGATGTAGGCGCTGGCGCGAATTTCCTGTGTCCAGGCTTCCAGCTCGTCATTGACCTTGCGCTGGAAGATCGCCTGGCTCGCCTGCTCCCGGGTCATCTTTGCGCTGTCGCCACCACGGGTGTCGATCAGCTTGACCAGGTGAAACCCGCTGGGGCTGCGAATCGGCTCGCTGACTTCCCCCTTGGACAGCTCCGGGATCACGTCGGCGAAGATGGTGGGAATCTGTGCCGCCTGGCGCCAACCGAGATCGCCCCCCTGCAGCGCCTGCGCATCATCGGACTCGGCCACGGCCAGCTGCTGGAAGTCAGCGCCACCCTGCAGTTGCTGATAGAGCTTCTGCGCCTCGTCCTGTGCCTGGGTGACCTGATCCGGCGTCGGTGACTGCGGCACGGCAATCAGAATCTGGGCGAGGTGGTAGGCGACATTGCTGTTCTCGCCACGCTGCGCCAGAAAACGATCGACTTCACGATCGGACACCGTGACTCTGCTGGCGACCCGGTCCTGCTGCACCTGTCGAATCAGCAGCTCACGACGCACCTGTTCACGCACTCCCGCCAGGGTCTGGCCCTGCTGCTCCAGCGTGTTCGCGAACTCGTCCAGACTCATGCCGTTGTTCTGGGCGATGCCGCGCATGGTGCTGTTGAGCTGGGTCTCGTCGATGCTCAGCTTGGCATCCTCGGCCATCTGCAACTCGATCTGCTCGGTGATCATGCGGTCCAGCACCTGACGCTCCAGCGCCCGCTCCGGCGGCATCTGGATGTTGTTGGCCTGGAGCTGGTCGCGCGCCTGGGCGACCCGCTGTTCGAGCTGGCTTTGCATGATGGCATCGTCGTTGACCACGGCGACGATACGATCCAGCGGCACCACCTCCGCCATCGCCGACAATGGCGACAGCAGCATTACCAGCGCCAGGGGGATCCATACTCTAGGACGCATGCCTACCTCTCTTGCTTGATGGAAAGGCGAGCCGTTCGGGCTCGCCGTGAACATGGATTGATCGGAACAGCCGCTTCGTCAGAACTGCGTCGCTTCATAGCCCGGTACCGCGCGGGCAAAGTAGCTGTCGGCTTCCTGGCCGACGCCGCCCAGTCCCTTGAACACGAAGCGCAGGAACAGGCCTCGATCCGTGTAGTCGTCATTGATGGTGTTGGCGGTGTCGTTGTCTTCGACCCATTCTCGCCATACCACCTGGACCGCGCTGCAGCAGCTGTTGAACTGGACGCCGGCCAGCGTTTCCAGGTCGCGGCTGTTGGTGTTGTCGTAGAGATAACGGCCTATCAGGTCCAACGATGACGTGGCCTTGTAGGCGAACGACACGTCGAAATCCTCACGACTGTAGTTCAGGCGATCCTCTTCGTCTCCCGACGGATCGAACCCTTGGAGTTGCCATCGGTAGCCAAGGTTCACGACATGGCCAACCGGGCTCAGGTACTGGAGATAGGCCGACGCCTTTTCGGTCTTGGAGCGGTCCGGATCGTAGAACCACTCGTAACGCGAGCGCCACTGATCGTTGATACGCCAGTCGAGCTGGGTGATCACCGGCGAACGGTCGCGGGTGGCGCGATACCAGTCCTCGTAGTCGGTCTCCTTGTCCGGCAGCGTGTTCGGATCGCCCTCGATATCGATGTTGCGATCCGAGAAGTAGGCGCTCTGCCCCACGGAAAGCGCCAGACGCTCGCGCCCGGTGTCATCCTCGAGGAAGCGCGTCGAGGCGCCGTAGGAGAGTTTGTTGACGTCCCCCACCCGGTCGGCCCCCGTGAAGCGATAAGGCGACCAGAGCTGGCTCCACGAGATCGCCCGCTCATCGGTATCGAAATCGGGGAACTCCGACTGATCCCGCTCCGGCACGTAGGCGTAGTAGAGGCGCGGCTCGAAGGTCTGCTTCCACTCGCTGTCGAACAGCGTGACGTCGCGCTGGAAAATCAGGCCGGAGTCGACCGAGTAGACCGGTACCGTGCGCGACAGGCTCTCGTCCCGGTCGGTGTCGCGGTTGCCGTAGTCGAGCTCGTAATTGGTCTGCCACAGCTGGAAGCGCGGCTCCAGGAAGCCCCAACTGGGCTGCCCGCGCCACCCGATGGCCGGGGTCAGGTTGATGCGCGACCCGTTGGCCGCCTCGCGCAGGCGGATCTGGCGGGTATTCCCGGTCTCCTCGTCCTCCCAGAAACCGTCGCTGTCGACGCCATGCAGATCGCGCCAGAAGTATGTCGCGTTGGAGTTCCACTCCTGATAGAAACCGTTGTCCTGCCCCCAGCGTGCATTGGCGGTCAGGCTGGGCAGCTTGTAGAACGGCCGATCGTCCTCGTCGAGAGGATAATCCATGCGCTGGTAGCCCTGGGCCCGGGCATCGAGGTTCCAGGTCGTGCCCTGATAGCTCAGCCGCGCCAGACGCTCGAGGTACTCGGTATCCTGCTCACCGAAATCACGCCCGAAATCGTCGAAATAGCGCCCGTCGCTGGCGGCACCGTAACGCATGGCGTAATCCAGCCGGTCGCTGAAGTAGCCGTAGTGGCTGTAATCGACGTACCAGCGATCCTCGCCGTCGAAGGCATCGTTGGGATCGTTGGGGTTGTCGTTCTCGCCGCCATTGTCATTGGGCAGGTAGGCGCCCTCGATGGACCCCTGGTCGCTGCCGAACAGATACCGGAACTCGCCGCCCAGCATGAAGCCGTGGTCGGAGATGACCCGCGGGGTGATGGTCGCGTCGTAGTTGGGCGCCAGATTGAGGTAGTAGGGCTGGCTGTAGTCGAGACCGTCGCTGGAGATCCCCATCGTCGGCCACAGGAACCCGCTCTGGCGGCGATCGTCGATGGGAAAGCGTACCCACGGCCAGTAGAAGACCGGCACGTCTCCCATCTCGAGTCGCGCGTTGGAAGCGGTGCCGAAGCCCTGTTCGCGATCGATGGTGACGTCGCTGCCCACGATCCGCCACAGCCGGCTATCCGGGGCACAGGTGGTGAAGCTGGCCTCACGCATGCGATAGCGGCCGTCGTCGAGACGCTGCATCGACTGGGCATCCCCGCGCAGCCGTTGTTCATGGACGACGTAGTGGGCGTCGTCGATGCGCGCCGCGTCGCTGTCGAGCGAGACCTGGCCATCGTCACCGCGCACCAGCATCCCCGGATAGCGGATCGTCAGGGGACCGTCGGCGAAGGCCGTGTCCCGGGCAGCATTGACCCGCACCCGCGGCGACTCCAGTTGGCTTTCGCCGCGCCGCAGCACGACATTGCCCCCCAGAATGGTTTCGCCATCGTCGCCGTACTCGGCCGATCCCGAATTGGACAGCACCTCTTCGGGGGTCTTTCCCTCGGGCAGCAGGTAGCCCGGTTCGATATAGCGGCCACCGCAGAGCGCGCCAGCCGGTGCCTGGTCACCCCAGGGAGACCAATCCAGCTGGTCCGCCGGTAGGGGTGCGGGGGGCGCCGCCTGGGCCGTCGATGAAATCAGGCCGGTGAGGGCAGTCCAGACCAGTCGCTTGCCCATGTGTCCTCTGTGTCCTTGCCGAGTGGAGTCGGTATTATACAGACCTCGACGGGACTTGCCGCGAAGCCATTCCTTGTTGAACCGTCTGGGTGCCGCGCGGGCGTGCCGAGATTTCGGCGGGGGCCAAGCCGATTTGGCGATGGCGTCCGAACGCGACACATTGATCGCCGGCCGCCGGATGCTACGCTGTCGCGCTCGATGCACCGATGGACTCGCGCGGCGATTCCGGATTAGAGCCCAGCATGCGGTGCCATTTCCGGCCCGTCAACTCGCGGCAAGCGCTGTCGTCGGCAATGCGCCGGAACACCCTCTCATCATTACCGGAAGCCTGCATGACCTTGCGCCTGGATGCCCTTCGTCACTGGATCGCCGCCCAGCATCACCTGTCACCGGAAGCCTGCCGACTGGAAACGGTGGCCGGCGACGCCAGCCTGCGTGGCTATTGTCGCGTCATCTTCCCGGACGGTACGACACGGATCGTCATGGACGCACCGCCGGCGCTGGAGGACAGCCAGCCATTCGTGACCATCGGCCGCGAGTGGCGCGAGGCCGGCCTGCCGGTACCCCAACTGCACGCCATCGATCTCGAGTCGGGATTCATCGAACTCGACGATCTCGGCAACGACAGTCTTCACCATCACTTCGATACCGAATCCGGCGCACGCGAAGGGACTGCGCAGGCGCTGGCGCTGCTCGACCAGATCGAACGACTCGCGCCGGTCGCCTCGCTGCCAGGCTACGCCGCCGACTTTCTCGAAGAGGAGATGGACCGCTTCCCCGACTGGGGCCTGACCCGTTGGCTCGGTATCGAGACGCCACCGCAGTGGCCCGAGGTCAAGCGCCACCTGCTCGCCCACATCGCCGGGCTCCCCACCGTCGCCGTGCATCGCGATTTCGACGCCATGAACCTGATGATCCATCAGGAGCGTCTCTGGATCATCGACTTCCAGGGCGCACTGGCCGGGCCACTTGGCTACGATCTGATCTCCCTACTGCGGGGCCGCTATCACCACTGGTCACGCCAGGAGATGGACCTCTGGATCGAGGATTTTCGCCTGCGCAGTCTCGCCGCGAGGCGGATCGGCCCCGATATGGATGCCGGGGCGTTCCGGGCCGGTGTCGAGGCGATCGGTGCCCAGCGCCAGCTCAAGATTCTGGGTCAATTCTGTCGCCTCTGCCTGCGTGACGGCAAACCCCGCTATCTCGACTGGCTGCCCCATTTCTACGGGCATCTCGACGAGGGGCTGGCGGCACTGCCCGCGCTCGGCGATTTCCACCGCTGGCTGCGCGAAAGCTACCGCCCGGCCATGGAAGCACGCCTGGCCGAGCACCACGCCAACCTCGACCAGGGAGCCTCGCGATGAAAGCGATGATTCTCGCCGCCGGCCTCGGCACCCGCATGCGACCACTCACCGACCACTGCCCCAAGCCGCTGTTGCCGGTCGCCGGCAAGCCGCTGATCGTGCATCATCTCGAGCGTCTGGCGACAGCGGGAATCCGCGACATCGTGATCAACGTCAGCTATCGCGGCCAGCAGATCATCGACGCCCTCGGTGACGGCGAGCGCTACGGCGTCTCGCTCCAGTTCAGCGTCGAACGGACACCGCTGGAAACCGCGGGCGGATTGCGCCAGGCGCTGCCGCTGCTGGGCGAGGCGCCCTTCATCCTGCTCAACGGCGACATATGGACGGATTTTCCGCTCGAACGTCTCGCCCTCGCCGAGGGCGACCTCGCCTCGCTGGTGATGGTGGATACCACCGACTTCCACCGCCGAGGCGATTTCCATCTCGATTCACAGGGTCGGCTGCACGCCGAAGGCGAACCGCGGCTGATCTACGCCGGTCTCGGCGTCGTGCATCCCGAGCTGATCGCCGATCTGCCGGCCGGGGAGTCGGTCAAGCTGGCCCCGCTGCTGATCGATGCGATGCGGGCGGGCCGCGTCGGCGGCTGGCACCATCGCGGGGACTGGGTCGATGTCGGCACGCCGCAGCGTCTGGCCGAGCTGGAAGCGCGACTCGGGCAGACATGACGAATCCGGACGCCACCCGCCGTTGCCGGGAGTGTTATCCTGCCGCCATCGTCCCACGAGTGATTCGATACGCCTTTCAACACGAATCCCCAGTTAAGGAATCCTTGCCATGAAAGCCACAGTCAAATGGACCGACGGTCGCCAGTTCGTCACCGAATCCGGCAGCGGCCACAGCGTCGTCATCGACGGCAACCCGGATCACGGCGGACGCAACACCGGGCCTCGCCCCATGGAGATGGTGCTGATGGGACTGGGCGGCTGCACTTCGTTCGACGTGATCCAGATCCTCGAGAAGGCCCGCGCCGAGGTCACCGACTGCGTCGCCACGCTGGAAGCCGAACGCTTCGACGGCACCCCCAGCGTCTTCACCAAGATCCACGTTCACTTCGTCGTCACCGGCAAGGGGCTGAAGGACGCCGTGGTCAAGCGCGCCGTCGACCTCTCCGCCGAGAAGTACTGCAGTGCCTCGCTGATGCTGAGCAAAGGCGGGGTGGAGATCACCCACGACTACGAAATCGTCGAGGCGTAGGCCGCGAGCCGCGACAACCAAGATAAGCTCCCCCATAACGAACGACGCCAGCGACTGCGGTCGCTGGCTTTCTTCGTAGCCCGTAGCCCGTGGCCCGTGGCTTGTAGTCCGTGACTCAGATCCGATAGACGCTCTTGGTCATCACCTTCGACATCAGCCGCATGCCCCACTTCACCGGCAGCGGGAAGCGCTGGCCGCCGGACTCCAGCGCCCAGCGTTCGTGCTGCGCTTCGTCGATACGCATCTGCTCGAGCACCGCGCGCGAGCGCTTGTCGTCGATCGGCAGCTTGCGTAGATGGGCCTCGAGATGCCGCCCCACCTGCTCTTCCGTGGCAGCGACGAACCCGAGGCTGACCCGATCGCCGATCGCCCCGGCCACCGCGCCCAACCCGAACGAAGCCACGTAGAACGCCGGATTGAGATAGCTGGTACGGCTGTCGAGCTCCTGTAGACGCTGATCGCACCAGGCCAGATGATCGATCTCCTCCGCTGCCGCCTCTTCCATGCGCTCGCGGGTTTCGGTCAGCTTGGCCGTCAGCCCCTGGCCCTGGTAGAGCGCCTGGGCGCACACTTCACCGGTGTGATTGATCCGCATCAGCCCCGCCACGTGACGGCGCTGCTCGTCGTCGAGCGCGCCCTCCGGCTGGACGTTGGCCGGCGACGGCCGACTCGGCTGGGCCGCCTTGGGCACCAGCGTGCGCAGCACCGTATCGAACTGATGGATCAGATTGTCGGCACGGGAAATCTTGCGAGTCATCGGAACCTCCTTGTTGAAGCCGCATGAGCGAGCGGGAAGACTGTCAACCCGGTGGCCACTGCATGCGCCGCCCGCCCAGCAAGTGCATGTGGATATGATAGACCGACTGCCCGCCCGCTTCGTTGCAGTTCATCACCACGCGATAGCCCTCCTCGGCAAACCCGAGCTCCTTGGCCAGCTTGGCCGCGGTGTACTGCAGCCGCCCGATCAGCGCCAGATCCCCCTCCTCGATGTCGTTGAGGGTGGCAATCGGTTTCTTGGGAATGATCAGGATGTGCGTGGGCGCCTTCGGATCGATGTCGTTGAAGGCGAGCACCTCGTCATCCTCGTAGACGATATCCGCCAGTATCTCGCGGTCGATGATCTTGCTGAAGAGAGTCGGCTCCATGAGAACTCCTGATGTCGGAATAAGGTATCGGTCGGCGACCAGGCTCAACGAAAACGGCGCTGGGCCAGCAGCTGACGCACCTGGGGTGCGAGGATCAGGTCCATCGCCAGCGACAGGCGCGCCCCTGGGACGACCAGCGTGTTGGGTCGGCTCATGAAGGCATCATGAATCATGGTGACCAGGTAGGGGAAGTCGACGGCCGCCGGATCCCGGAACCGAATGACCACGAACGATTCGCCATCGTTGGGCACGTCCTGCAGCTCGAACGGGTTCGAGGTATCGACCGTCGGCACGCGCTGGAAATTGATGTGCGTGCGCGACAGCTGGGGCTGGATGTAGCGCACGTAGTCGTGCATGCGCCCGAGGATGGTGTCGATGACCGCCTCCTGGGAGTAGCCGCGCAGCTTGGTATCGCGATCGATCTTCTGCAGCCACTCCAGGTTGATCGTCGGTGCCACGCCGATCAGCATGTCGACGTGTCTGGCGATATCGACCTCATGGGTCACCAGCCCCCCGTGCAGCCCCTCGTAGAGCATCAGATCCGTGCCGCTGGGAATCGGCTGCCAGTCGGTGAAGGTACCGACCTGCCAGCCCGCCTCGATCATGCGCTTGTCCTCGGCATGGATATAGTGGCGGTAGGTGCCCTTGCCGCTTTCGCCGTACTCCTGGAACAGCGCATCGAGCCGGTCGAGCAGGTTGGCATTGACCGAAAAGTGGGAGAGTTCCGCCTTGCGCTCCGGCTCGACTTGAAGAATCTGCGCCAATTCCGCCCGCGAATAACGGTGAAAGGCGTCGCCGTCGATGAACGCGGCGTGCACGTCCTCGCGGGCGAACATGCGCTCGAAGGTGCGCTTGACCGTGGTGGTGCCCGCGCCGGAAGAGCCCGTCACCGCTATGATCGGGAATTCACGCGACATGCAGTACCTCTTCATTCAGCAAGCTCGACCGGCTGGCGCGGGCGCCCACCACGATGCCGCGGCAGCTCGAGCGTTCGAGTCGCTTTCCGATCGTCGATCGATGCCTCACTTGCTGCATGGCGGATTTTCCTTGTTGCTAAAGCGACCGGTTTTTCACGACGACTGACGCTCTCGGGCGATGGCGCGATGAGCGATATCGCGCCGGTACTCGGCGCCGGGCCAGCGCACCACGTCGAGACCGGCATACGCCCGTGCCGCCGCGGCGCCGACCGTCTCGCCGAGAGCGGTAACACATAGCACGCGGCCACCGCTGGTGACGACGCGACCATCGTCGCTCATGCGGGTACCGGCGTGGAAGACCTTGCAGCCGGCCGCGTCCGCTGCCTCGAGCCCAGTGATCTCGTCACCCTTGCGATAGCTGCCGGGATAGCCTTCCGCCGCCAGCACCACGCCGACGGCGGCACGCGAATCCCACTCGCACTCGACCTGGTCGAGCTTGCCCTCGAGCGCCGCCTGGCACAGCGCCACCAGATCGCCTTTCAGGCGCATCAGGATCGGCTGGGTTTCCGGATCGCCGAAGCGGCAGTTGTACTCGATCACCCTGGGAGCGCCATCGGCGTCGATCATCAGCCCGGCGTAGAGAAAGCCGGTGTAGGGATGCCCTTCGGCGGCCATGCCACGGACCGTGGGCAGGATCACCTCGTCCATGATGCGCTGATAGACGCTTTCAGTGACCACGGGGGCCGGCGAATAGGCCCCCATGCCGCCGGTGTTGGGGCCGGTGTCGCCATCGCCTGCCCGCTTGTGGTCCTGACTGGTGGCCATCGGCAGCACGTGCTCGCCGTCGACCATGACGATGAAGCTCGCCTCCTCGCCGTCGAGAAACTCCTCGATCACCACCCGCGCGCCGGCGTCGCCGAAGGCGTTGTCCTCGAGCATGTCGCGAATCGCCGCCTCGGCTTCGGCTTCGGTCATCGCCACCACCACGCCCTTTCCCGCTGCCAGCCCGTCGGCCTTGATCACGATCGGCGCCCCCATCTTCCCGAGATAGGCCAGCGCCGGCGCGACGTCGCTGAAAGTCTGATAGTCGGCGGACGGAATCGAATGGCGCGCCAGGAAATCCTTGGTGAACGCCTTGGAGCCCTCGAGCTGGGCGGCAGCTTCGCTCGGACCGAAGATCGCCAGACCCACGGCCTGGAACGCATCGACGACCCCGGCGACGAGCGGGGCTTCCGGACCGACGATCGTCAGGTCGACGGCGTTATCGCGGGCGAAGGCGATCAGCGCCTCGCTCTCCATGACATCGATGGCAACGTTGGTCAGACCCGGCTCCCGCGCGGTGCCGGCATTGCCCGGCGCCACGAAAACCGTCTCGACCCGCGGCGATTGTGCCGCTTTCCATGCCAGCGCATGTTCGCGCCCGCCCCCGCCAATGATCAGAACCTTCATCGCTAGCCTTCTTCTGAAGCTGTGACTGAGTGAATGGGACATTATGTCAGAAAGGCATCCCGCTCGCCGCTGTACTCCATCGATGCCAATCCTGTGCATCGCTATGGCATTCCCTATCCATGACCGCCCACGTTCACGCGCGGCTAGGTTCGCGCGCAGCGCTCAGGCAGAATGACTACCCTGCCAGCTCCCCGACACCGTGTTGAATTGTTACCTCATGAACCTGATCCTGCTAGAGCCCGACGAGTGGCTGGACGACTCCCACGCCGCCATTCGTGACCCGCGCCGCCTGCGCCACCTCGTCGATGTCCACCGCGCGACCCCCGGTGACAGCCTGACGGTGGGTGCCCTGGATGGCTTGATGGGCCGCGGGGAGCTGCTCGCGCTGAGCGACACCGAGGCGCGGTTCCGGATCACCCTCGACCGCGAGCCGCCGGCGCCACTGCCGGTGCACCTGCTGCTGGCGCTGCCCCGCCCGCGGATGCTGGCGAGGACGCTGGAGCACGTCTCGGCGCTGGGGGTCAAACGCGTGACCCTGATGCATACCCGACGCGTCGAGAAGAGCTACTGGCAATCCCCCGAACTGAAGCCGGAGAAGATCCGCCAGCATCTGCTGCTCGGGCTGGAGCAGGCACGCGACACCCGGCTGCCGGAGATCACGCTGGAGACCCGTTTCAAACCGTTCGTGGAAGATCGACTGCCGACCCTTCTCGAGGGCCAGCGTGGCCTGCTGGCGCACCCTGGACTTGCCCAGGCCTGCCCCCGCGCCATCACCGAGCCGACGCTGCTGGCGATCGGCCCGGAGGGCGGTTTCGTCGACTACGAGGTCGAAAGGTTCCTCGAACTGGGCTTCGAGGGGATTCATCTGGGAGAGCGCATTCTGCGCGTGGAAACCGCCGTCACCGCGCTGCTCGCGCGGCTATTCTGACGCCACCGCCCTATCGACTCGACGGCAGTCGTACCGGCGGCGGTGACCGAGAACTGATGCGCCGCCTCATCGCCGACGACAATGGGGAGGTGGCGAGCGGCATCAACCCGCCGAGGCCTGAACCATCGATGGGTGTCGGCTCAGCCAGCTCGCGGGATCGCGAATCAGCTCGATGCCGAGAAACCGCGCCGCGGTGACGCCGAGATTATCGAGCAGGCGAGCGCTCTCCTCGTCCAGCGCCGGGAAGGAGACGCCACCACGCGAGTCGTGCAACCAGCACAGCACGGGGGTCCGCCCGGGACCGACGGGAAACGCCAGCTTGAGCCGTCGGTAGAGATCCGCCACGTCGAGCCGTGCCGTATCCACCCACAACAGCCACCCGGCCAGAGGCGGTCCCACCTCTTGCTCCCCCACCGCCAGCCAGGTTCTGCCTTCCAGGACGGGCAGCGTGGCCAGCGCCCGCCTCAGCGCCTCGCCCTCCGGCTCGCCGACCACTCGCAGGGAGAGCGCGCCGGGGCTCAGCCGGGCGCGCAGGCCGGCCGCCTGGTCGCTCACGCCGCCACGGCCACGTCGGCAGACGTGACCATTCCCGCCCTCGCCAGCGCGGCGTGAGCGCTCAGCGTATCCATGAGCGCCTCAAGCAGGGCCTTGGGACGACGTCCGCAACGACGCTGGGCGATGCCCGACAAGCTGGCCCGCACGTCCATCGCCCAGGCCTGCTCCTCTTCGCTCAGACGTAGCGCCAGCGCTGCCAGCATCGCGGCCAGGTGCCAGCGCTGCTCGCCGTCGTGGGTCGCCAGGCCGCGATCTATCAGAATCCGGTCCGCCTGCCGCGTCATGCCGGGCAGGGCATCGCCGGCAAACGCCGATGGCAGGCGCGAGGCGGCATCGAAGCCGGCTTGTGCGGTGCCGAGCCAGTAGCGGCTCGCCAATCGGCGGCCGTCGTCGCGGTCGCGAACTTCTCCATGCCAGGCGACGACCGGCAGAGCGTGATGATCCTGCCGGCGCTGGCTGATGCTCGTCTCCAGTCGCGTCACATGGAGATCCGCCGCGCGGCCCTGGTGACGCACCGTCCACTTGCCGACGCTTTCGCCCAACGCCATCGCCTGCGATAGCGCCAGCCATTCGCCAGCGTGACGCAGGCGGCGATTTCCCGTGACCGACGCCAACCAGCCCTGCCCCTGGCTATCGAGACCTTCCAGCTCCGGGACATCCGGCAGCTGCGCGAACAGGTGCCAGCCGACGCCGAGCGGTCGCGCCCACTCCAGCTGCCCGCGCTGGCCGGCCGGCAGCCGATGGCGTGGCCAGGCCAGCGGCTGCGGCATGCCGTGATGGTCCAGCGAGACCAGCGGCATCGCCCGGTCGACACCGCTGACATTGCCACTCTTGGACCAGTACAGCGCATGGGAGGTGCGGCTGGAGGCCACCAGCCGCTGCTGCGTCATGTCGTCCATGAGTCGCGCGAAATCGCCGGAGGCGGCCCCGACGCGATTGGCGCGATGCCAGACCTGTTCGAGCAGCGCCATGCCCAGATTGTGCTGTCTCAAGGTGCCGAGTGTCGTCTCCAGCGCGCCGCCCTGGCGCAGCACACCGCGGGAGAGCGCCTGCTGGCGGGCCCGCGGCAGGGGTAGCGCTTCCGTTTCCCGAAGCTCGTCGAAGGGCGAATTTCCCGCCAGCGACAGCGCTTCGGTGAGCAGCGCGTCGGCCTCCACCCGCTCGAGATCTTCCGGCACGCGCTGCCCCCGGGACACATAGCAGAGCTTGAGACGATGGCGCATGACCACATCGAGCACGCTGCCCAGGCGCGCCGCTTCGTCGAGCTTGGTCAGGATGCAGCCCCACAGCGGCTCCCCGGCATCCAGCGACGCCTGCTGCCAGGCTTCGATGACCTGCGCCAGGGTATCGCCGTGGCTGGCGGCGTTGAGCACGAGCACGCGTCTCGCCGGTGCGGGCCCTTCGGCCAGGCGTGCGATCTCCCCCACCAACCGCTGGTCGCGCTGACTCATGCCGACGGTATCGATCACCGTCAATTTCTTCCCCGCGCTGCGTGACAGCAAGGCGCGACGCGGTTGCGTCAGTCTGGCGACCAGCTCCCCCAGATCGCCATCCTCCTCGAGCGCGTGAACCTCGGTGCCCAGCAGCCTGGCGTAGATTCGCAACTGCTCCGCGGCGCCGATTCGATAGCTGTCCGTGGTCACCAGTGCCACCTCCTTGGGCCCGTGGCGCATCACGTAGCGAGAGGCCAGTTTCGCCGTGGTGGTGGTCTTGCCGACACCGGTGGGACCGACCAGCGCGAACACTCCGCCATCGGCGAACAGCGCGTCCTCGTCCTCCAGCCATGTCAGCCGCGAGCGCAGCTGGCGCAGCAGCCAGGCCTCCACGGCGGGAGATTCGGGGGGCTCGTCGCGCAGCTCTTCCGGCGGATCCTGAAGGAGATCGTCGGCCAGCGATGCGCTGAACCCCGCCTGGATCAGGCGGCGATGCAACGAGGCCGTCAGCGATGGCGAACCGGCCCGCGAGGAAGCGGCGTTGTCATGCAGCAGCGCACGCACGTCATCCAGCAAGCGGCGGTTGAGCGCCTCGAGCGTCTCCACCGTGGGCGTGGCGGCGGGCTCCGGCATGGCCGCCGCCGCGGGACTCGCCTGCGCCGCCGACGGGTCGAGACCGGCCAGCGCCTGCTCATGCGCCTGCTCCGGCATGGCGATGATTTCGACACCCCCTTCGACCGCACGGTTGGAGAGGATCAGCACCTCATCCCCCAGTGCCGACCTCACCTGACGCATGGCCTCGCGGCTGTTACTGGCTATGAAACGTTGGACGCCCATGACTTCCTCGATGGTTCGGGGCAGTCCGCCAGGAGTCGCTGACCGCCGCTGAAGATTCGCGGCCATAGTCTGCCAGTCACCGGAGGCCGGGCATGGCCGGGAATGGCGGTCAAAACGGTGCCAATTCCGAGGCTGGGCGATAGGGAAGCGACGCGCGGTGGCGATCCGTCGAGGAGAGGATGGCAACCGGCGGATGCGCGATGCGGGAAGGTTCCCGCATCGCGTCGAGGTGGGGTCAGCCGTTGGTCAGCCGCTGGATCAGGGACTGGGTCGGATAGCCGTCGGGAGTGACGCCAATGCTGCGCTGGTAGGCCCGCAGTCCGGCGCGGGTGTTGGGGCCGACCAGGCCATCCGGTGTGCCGACATCGAAACCGTGGTCGTTGAGGCCCTGCTGCATGCGACGGATGCGATCACGCGATAGCGCCGGCTCGTCCCGTGGCCACTCGCCCTGGATTCCCGGTCGTCCGGCCAGCCGGTCCGACAGCGTGGCGACGGCCAGCGCGTAGCTGGTCGAGGCGTTGTAGCGCATGATCACGCGGAAGTTGTGGCCGACCAGAAACGCCGGCCCCCGGGCCCCCGCGGGGGCGATCACCGAGGCCTGGTCGAAGTTGGGCAGAGGCTGGCCGTCGAGACGCTTCACGCCCTGCGCCTGCCATGCCTGGGTCGCGTGGCGCACCGACAGCTCGGTCTGGGAGTAATCGAAGCCGTCCGGCAAAGTGACCTCGACGCCCCAGGGTTGTCCGCGCTGCCAGCCGGAAGCATCCAGGTAGTTGGCCGTCGAGCCCATCACGTCGGGAATGCTGCCCCAGATATCCCGGCGGCCATCGCCGTCCTCGTCAACCGCGTAGGCCAGAAAGCTGCTCGGGATGAACTGGGTATGACCCATCGCCCCGGCCCAGGAGCCCCGCATGTGATCCCGGTCGATATCGCCGTTCTGCAGTATCTTGAGCGCGGCCATCAGCTCGCCACGCGCAAACGACTGACGGCGGCCGTCGAAGCCCAGCGTCGAGAGCGCATCGATGGTTTCGAAGTCGCCGAAGTTGCTGCCGTAGTTGCTCTCGATCCCCCAGATGGCAACGATGATCTCCCCGGGGACGCCATATTGCCGGGTGACCTCCTCCACCGTGGCCCGGTTGGCGGCAAGGCGCTCGCGACCATTGGAGACGCGCGACGCCGAGACGGCGCTGTCGAGATAGCTCCAGATCTGGCGGGTGAACTCGGGCTGGGAGCGGTCGTACTCGAGAATGCGGGGCTGGTAACTGACCCGATCGAACGCTTGCGCCAGCGTCGCCTGATCGATGCCTTCGGCGGCCGCCCGCTGCCGGAACTCATCGACCCAGGCATCGAATCCGGCCGGATCCTGCGCGATCCCGGCATCCGCGGCAGCGCTGGAATCTGCAGTAGTCTCCTCGGTCGCCGTCCGGGCGTCGGACGCGCTGGACGTCGTCTCCCGGGGAGCGGTGGAGGAGATCGTTTCGCCGGCGCGACTTTTCGACGCGGTATGGGTATCGGCGACGCTCTGGCATCCCAGTAGCGCCAGTGAGAGGCAGAGCGAGAGTGTGGCGGGGGCCTTGAGCGGTAGTGAACGCTTCACGGGGGCACATCCTTATGCTGAGGTGGTTCCAGGAGAGGCTGGATGCCGACGCGGTTGCGCTGGCGGATTGCACCGCAGTGTAGCGTATCCCGTCGTCCGGGGTAGCGACCCGCGCCGGGGCAGCCGCCATCCATCGCAACCTATGGCTAGGTGTATATCGGCGTGGTAAAGTCGGACCAACGCCACCATTCGGTTTCCATAATTTATTAATACTTTCAATAATTTCGCGCTCAGCGAACCATGACCAGGCGTTTACTGAAGGGAGGAGAGACACCATGCCGGGCCACATGCCTAGCCAGCTTTCGCTGACATGCGCGACCTGTCGTATTGGTGCCCCGACTCGTATCGGTGCCCAGACTCTGCCATCCATTGCTGGCACGATCGCACTTCGGAGCCAGACCCCCGCCTGGATGCTGGCACCTCGCGGCGTTCGTCGTCCTTACCTGACCGATCCGCCCCAGCGCCTCTGATCCGGCGACAGCTACCCCATGGCATCATGGGTATCGCCATCGCCACTTGTCCGTAGACGGCTACCGCTTCGTCTTGCGCGGAGAAAGGCCATCATCGCCCCGACGTCGACCACGCCCCAAGACGCACGCCTCGTGTGACTGGCAACATCGCTTACACTGAGGCGAGATGGGGTCGCGGATCGATCGCGACGGCGCGAACCGAAGCTCGAGCCGACCGGCTGCCGCCATGAGGCAGATCGAGAAACGGGCCTCCCTGATCCAAGAATAGAGCGACAACTTCATGTCACTGCCGCTGATCGTTCTGCTGCCGCTACTGGGCAGCCTCGTACCGTTGCTGAGCAGTAACCGGCAACGCAACCTCAATGCCTGGTCCACCGCCCTGCTTCCCGCGATCGCGCTGGGCATCGTGATCGCCCATGCCCCGGGCGTGGTGGCGGGCGAGGTCTACCACTCCAGCATGAGCTGGGTGCCGCAACTGGGCCTCGATCTGGCATTCCGGCTCGACGGCCTCTCGCTGCTGTTCCTGCTGTTGATTCTGGGTATCGGGCTGCTGATCATTCTCTACGCCCGCTACTACCTGGCGCCCGAAGACAGCATGCCGCGCTTCTACGCCTACCTGATGCTGTTCATGACCTCCATGATCGGCATCGTGATGGCCGACAACCTGTTGTTGCTGTGGGTGTTCTGGGAGTTGACCAGCCTGTCGTCGTTCTTGCTGATCGGCTACTGGTATCAGCAGAGCGAGGCACGTCGCGGCGCGCGCATGGCACTGGCGGTCACCGGCATGGGCGGGTTGGCGATGCTGGCCGGCTTCCTGCTGATCGGCCATATCGTCGGCACCTACGACATGCAGACGGTGCTCGACAGCCGCGAGCTGATCCAGGCCGACCCGCGCTATCTGCCGGCGCTGCTGCTGGTGCTGCTCGGCGCGTTCACCAAGTCGGCGCAGTTCCCTTTCCACTTCTGGCTTCCGCATGCGATGGCCGCACCGACACCGGTCTCGGCGTTCCTGCACTCCGCCACCATGGTCAAGGCGGGCGTCTTCCTGCTCGCCCGCCTGCACCCGGCGCTGGCCGGTTCCCAGCTATGGCTCTACATCGTCACCCTCACCGGGCTGGTGACGATGATCTACGCCGCCTATTTCGCCCTGCTCAAGTACGACCTCAAGGGCGTGCTGGCGTTCTCCACCGTGAGCCACCTGGGCCTGATCACCATGCTGTTCGGGCTGGACAGCAAGCTGGCCGTGGTGGCGGGGCTCTTCCACATCATCAACCACGCCACGTTCAAGGCGGCGCTGTTCATGTCCTCCGGGATCATCGATCACGAGACCGGCACGCGGGACATCCGCAAGCTGAGCGGGCTGCGCCGCAGCATGCCGATGACGGCGGCGCTGGCGGGCCTGGCCGCAGCCTCGATGGCGGGAGTGCCCCTGTTCAACGGCTTCATCTCCAAGGAGATGATGCTGACCGAGACCCTGGAGAGCGGCCTGCTGGGCGGCCTGGCCTGGCTGATCCCGGTCCTGGCGACGCTCGGCAGCGTGCTGTCGGTGGCCTATTCGCTGCGTCTGATTCGGAATGTGTTCTTCGGCCCGGAGGCGAAGGAGCTTCCCAAGACGCCGCATGAAGCACCGTTTTGGATGCGCCTGCCCATGCTGATACTGGTCGGCCTGTGCATCGTCATCGGGCTGATACCGGCGGTGATGGTTTCCGGGCTGCTCGATGCCGCCGCCCGGGTCACGATCCTGGCGCCGAGGCCGGAGCTTCATCTGTCGATCTGGCACGGCTTCAACCTGCCGCTGCTGATGAGCGCCATCGCGCTGGCCGGCGGTGTCGGCATCTATGCCGTGCGCCGCAACCTGTTCAGCTTTCAGCGCCAGTTCCCCCAGCGCAACGCGCTGATGATCTTCGAGCACAGCGTGCGGCGCCTGCTGCAGTGGACCCAGGTCACCATCGACCGGCTCGAGAACGGCTCGCTGCAGCGCTACATGCTGTGGCTGATCGTGGCGGTGCTGTTCCTCACCGGCAGCGGACTGCTGGATCTCGATCAGCTGCAGGGCTCGCGCCAGCCGCAGCCGCTCGACGGCCTGCTGCTCGCCGGCGCCGGCATCACCATCCTGGCGGGCCTGGGGACCGCCGTTCTCCACCGCCGCCGGCTGGTCTCGCTGATGATGCTGTCGGTGGTGGGGCTGATGGTATCGCTGGCATTCGCCCGCTTCTCGGCACCGGACCTGGCGCTGACGCAGCTGGCGGTCGAGGTGGTGACCGTCATTCTGCTGATGCTGGCGCTGTTCTTCCTGCCCCAGCGCACGCCCAAGGAGTCCAGCGGCGCGCGCGTGGTGAGGGACGTGCTGCTGGCGGCCGGTTTCGGTGGCGTGGTGGCGAGTCTCAACTACGCCCTGTTGACCCGGCCGCTGGACAGCATCTCCGGCTTCTTTCTCGACAACAGCGTCAGCGGCGGTGGCGGGCACAACGTGGTCAACGTCATCCTGGTCGACTTCCGCGGATTCGATACGCTGGGCGAGATCACCGTGCTCTGCATCGCCGCCATCGGCATCTACAAGCTGCTCAATCGCCTGCGCCTGTTCATGCCATCGAGCGACAGCGAAGGCCGCCCCTGGTCCCGGGATCTGCACCCCATGCTGCTGGCGACCGTGTCGCAAAGCCTGCTGCCGCTGGCGCTGCTGGTGTCGGTATTCATCTTCCTGCGGGGCCACAACGAACCCGGCGGCGGCTTCATCGCCGGCCTGGTGACGGCGGTGGCACTGATCCTCCTCTACATCGCCCGGGGCGTGGACTGGGCCCAGCAGCGCCTCTCCTTCCAGTACCAGCCGATCGCGGTGACGGGCGTCGCCATCGCCACCCTGACCGGCCTCGGCAGTTGGCTGTTCGGCCACAACTTCCTGACCTCCGCCTTCGGCCATTTCTCGATCCCTTACATCGGCGAGATCGAGCTGGCCACAGCGATGCTGTTCGATCTCGGGGTCTACCTGACGGTCGTCGGCGCCACACTGATGATTCTGGCCAACCTGGGCAAACTGACCACGCGACACCGGCCCAGCAAAGAGAACGAAAAGGAGACCGTCTGATGGAAGCGCTCTACGCCACCGTAACCGGTTTCCTGGCCGCCAGCGGTCTCTACCTGGCACTGCGGGGCCGCACCTTCCCCGTGGTCGTGGGACTGACCCTGCTCTCCTACGCGGTCAACCTGTTCCTGTTCTCCACCGGCGGGCTCACCACCAACGGCGCGGCGGTCATCCGCGACGGCGTCAATGACTACGCCGATCCGCTCCCCCAGGCCCTGGTCCTGACCGCCATCGTGATCGGCTTCGCCATGACGGCGTTCTCGGTGATCCTGGCGATGCGCGTGCGCGGCGACCAGGGCAGCGACCAGGTCAACGACCAGCGCGGCGAAGAGCCGAAGGAGGAGAAGTCATGATGCATCACCTGATCGTGCTTCCGATCCTCCTGCCGCTGTTGAGCGGGCTCGCGATGCTGGTCAAGCGAGACTCGATCTTGCTGCCTCGCCGGGCGATCGCCTTGACCAGCACGGCGGCACTGCTGGTGATCAGCGCCGCGCTGGTGATCCAGAGCGACAGCGGCGAGATCACCTACTACGCGCTGGGCGACTGGCAGCCGCCCTTCGGTATCGTGCTGGTGCTCGATCGACTCTCGGCGCTGATGGTCTGCCTGACCGCCTTTCTGGCCCTAGGCAGCGTCGCCTATGCCTGCGCCGGCGACGACCGCAAGGGCAGCAACTTCCACGGCCTGTTCCAGCTGCAGCTGATGGGGATCAACGGGGCCTTCCTGACCGGGGACATCTTCAACCTGTTCGTGTTCTTCGAAGTGCTGCTGATCGCCTCCTACTCGCTGCTGATGCATGGCGGCGGCAAGGACCGCACCCAGGCCGGCTTCCACTACGTGGCGCTGAACCTGGCAGGCTCGGCGATGTTCCTGATCGCTCTCGGCGTGCTCTACGGCACCACCGGGACGCTCAACATGGCGGACATGTCGCAGAAGGTCGCCGCGCTCGATCCCGACCAGCTCGGCCTGATCAAGGCGGGCGCCTTCCTGCTGCTGGTGGTGTTCGGTCTCAAGGCCGCGATCCTGCCGCTCTACTTCTGGCTGCCGCGGGCCTACAGCAGTGCCCCGGCGCCGGTGGCGGCGCTGTTCGCGATCATGACCAAGGTGGGGATCTACGCCATCCTGCGGGTCTACACGCTGATCTTCGGCGGCGGTGCCGGCGAGCTGGCCAACTTCGTTCAGCCCTGGCTGTGGTGGTTCGCGTTGGCGACACTCGCACTCGGTGGCCTGGGCGTCCTGTCGGCCCGCGACCTGCGCAATCAGGTGGCCTATCTGATCCTGATTTCCGTCGGCACCCTGCTGGTCGGGGTCAGCATGAATCGCGAAGCGCCTCTCGCCGCCCTGCTCTACTACATGATCCACACCACCCTGGTCAGCGGCGGGCTGTTCCTGCTAGCCGACGCGATCGGCGAGCAGCGCGGCAAGGCCGGCGCGCGGATCGTTCCCGGCCGCGGTGTAACCCAACCGGCCCTGCTGGGGCTGTTCTACTTCGTCGGCGCGGTCACGGTGATCGGCCTGCCGCCACTCTCGGGCGCCATCGGCAAGGCGCTGCTGCTGAATGCCGCGCTACCCAGCGAGCAGCCCTGGCTATGGTCGCTGCTGCTGCTGTCGAGCCTGGCCGGGCTCGTCGCCATGGCGCGTAGCGGCTCGACCGTGTTCTGGAAGGCGGGGCGCGGCGATAGCGATGGCCCCAGGTTGAAGCCGGCGATGCTGGCCGGGCTGCTCCTGCTGATCGGCGCGTCACCGGCACTATCGATTCTCGCCGCCCCGATCACACGATTCACCGATGCCAGCGCCACTCAACTGCTCGATCACGACGCCTATGCCGAGGCGATCCTGTCCCGCAACGTTGCCGGAGGTGACTCATGATTCCTCCCACTCGCTGGCTGCCGATGCCGGTATTGTCGCTGCTGCTGCTGGTGGTCTGGCTACTGCTGCAGCAGAGCGTCGCGCTGGGGCAGTGGCTCCTCGGCGGCGTGCTGGCGATCCTGATCCCGGTGATCTGCCGACCTTTCTGGGAGCGCCAGCCGACCATCAAGCGCCCTCTGAAACTGCTGGGTTACTTCTTCCGCGTCCTGGGCGATATCGTTACCGCGAACATCCAGGTCTCCAAGTTGATACTCGATCCCCGGGGGCGGATGCGTCCGGCCTTCGTCGAGTACCCGCTGACATTGAAGGAGAACTTTCCGATCACCATCCTGGCCAGCACCATCACCATGACGCCGGGCACCGTCTCCGCCCATCTGCGGCTCGACGGCAGGACCCTGCTCATCCACGCGCTGGACGTGGCGGACACCAGGGCGTTGATCGACGAAATTCACCAGCGCTACGAGCGCCCCCTGCTGGAGATCTTCGAATCATGATCGACATGGCCCTGTGGATCGCGCTGGCGCTGTTCTGCGCCGCCATCGTACTCAACTTCTATCGAGCCGTGGTCGGCCCCAGCCTGCCGGATCGGGTACTGGCGGTGGACACCATGTACATGAACTCGATCGCGCTGATCGTCCTGTTCGGTATCTGGGTCAACAACAAGGACTACTTCGAAGCGGCGCTGCTGATCGCGATGCTGGGCTTCGTCAGCACCATCGCCATCTGCAAGTATCTGCTGCGCGGCGACATCATCGAATAGGAGGCGGGACGATGCTGAACACGATTATCGAAGGCGCGATCGCCTTCATGCTCATCGCCGGTGGCGCGTTTGCCTTCATCGGCTCGCTGGGCCTGACGCATCTCAAGGACTTCTACATGCGTCTACACGGCCCTTCCAAGACGACCACGCTGGGCGTCGGCTGCACCCTGATCGGCTCGCTGATCTACTTCAGCCGGGAAGACGGCCCGATCATCCAGGAACTGCTGATCACCATTTTCGCCTTCATCACCGCACCGGTGTCGGCCCACATGCTGGCCAAGAGCGCGCTGCACCACAAACTGAAGCCCGACCCCCGCACCCGCGGCAATCCGGTCGAGCTGGAGAGCGACAAGCCCAAACACTCCATCGAGGAGGCCCCCCAGGGCGACTCCCCTCTGCCTTGACGGCGCCTTGGCGAGCTGCCGTCGCCGGCATCACCAGCCGGCGGTGTGCTGCTCGACCAGATGGGTCAGCAGGGTAATGTGCTCCGGACGCTCGTTGAGCGCGGGGATGTAGCGATAGCGTCCCCCCCCGGCCTGCTGGAAGTAGTGGCGGTTCTCGGCGTCGATCTCTTCCAGGGTCTCCAGGCAGTCCGCCGCAAAGGCGGGGCTGATGACGTCGACGCACTCGGTCTTGTCCGCGCCCCAGGCCTTGAGCGTTTCGTCGGTGTAGGGCTTGAGCCACTCCTCACGTCCGAATCGCGACTGATAACTCTGAAACCACTCCCCTTCGCCGAGCCCCAGCTCCTCGGCCAACAGCCGGCTGGTGGTCTCGCAGTGCCTGGCATAGGGGTCGCCGTTGTCGACGTAGCGCTTGGGGATGCCGTGATAGGACATCAGCAGCCGACCTCGGTCGCCGTTGGCCTCCCAGTGCTGGCGGACGCTGGCTGCCAGCGCCGCAATATAGTCCGGATGGTCGTGGTAATCGCGTACGAAGCGCAGCTCCGGCAGATGCGGACAAGGTTCCAGCGCCCTGGCCAGGCGCTGGAAGACCGCGCCCGTGGTGGTCCGCGAAAACTGCGGATAGAGCGGTAGCACCAGGATTTTTTCGACTCCTGCCTTGCGCAGCGCCAGCCCGGCCTCCTCCATGCTCGGCTTGCCGTAGGTCATCGCCAGTTCCACCGGGATCGCTTCTCCGGTACTGGCTGCCAGCGACTCCCTCAACGCGCGCTGCTGGCGCCGGCCGATCGCCAGCAGCGGTGACCCCTCTTCCTGCCACACCGACGCATAGGCCTTGGCGACCTTGGGCGGGCGAATACGCAGAATCACGCCATGAAGAATGGGCCACCACAGCCAGCGCGGCGCGTCGATGACCCGAGGGTCGCCGAGGAATTCCCCGAGATACTCTCTCACGGCCTTGGCCGTGGGCGCCTCGGGCGTTCCCAGATTGACCAGCAGCACTCCGTAACGGGCCGCCATAGCACCACTCCTTTCCCTGCCATCCTTTGATGAAATTCTACCATCGTCGCTTGCACTTACCCGATCATCTTATACGATCAACACCATGTGTATAAGTTATGGATAACTTCATGTCGCGTCCGTTGATCCTGATGCTGGGTGATCAGTTGAGTGAGGCGCTGGAAGTCCTCACCGGCGCCCCCGCCAACGCCGTCGTCGCTCTCTGCGAGGTCAAGGCAGAGGGGGAGTATGTCCCTCACCATCCCCAGAAGATCGCGCTGATATTGTCGGCGATGCGTCACTTCGCGGATACCCTGCGCGACAAAGGGTATCAGGTCCACTACAGCCGGCTCGACGACGATGACAACCGCCAGGATCTGCTGCAGGAGGCCGAGCGACTCGCCGACGCCTACGGCTGCGATGAAATCCGGGTGACGCATCCCGGCGAATGGCGACTGCTGGAGCGCATCCAGCGTCGGGGCACGCGCTGGCGACTCTACGACGATACCCGCTTCTACTGCTCCATCGCCGAGTTCGGCGAGTGGCTCGAGGGGCGCAAGCGCTTCCGGATGGAGGACTTCTACCGCCAGATGCGCAAGCGTACCGGACTGCTGATGGAGGAAGACGAACCGGCCGGCGGTCAGTGGAACTTCGATCACGACAACCGACGGCCCCTCGAGAAGGGGCTTGGGTTTCCCGAGCCGCCGCGCCATCGCCGGGACGCCATCACCCGCGAGGTCCTGGCGCTGGTGGAGTCCCAGTTCGGCGACCATTTCGGCACCCTGGACGGTTTCAACTGGGCGGTCACGCGGCGCCAGGCGCTGAGCGACCTGCACCATTTCATCGCCCACGCACTACCCGACTTCGGCACCTACCAGGACGCCATCAGCGACGAACAACCCTGGCTGTTTCATTCGCGGCTCTCGGCGGCGATGAACATCGGCCTGCTCTCTCCACGCGAAGTGTGCGATGCCGCCGTGGCGGCCTGGCACCGGGAGGAGGTTCCCATCAACGCCGTGGAAGGCTTCGTGCGCCAGATCCTGGGCTGGCGGGAATACGTCCGCGGCATCTATTGGCAACGCATGCCGCACTACAAGCGCGAGAACCGCCTGGACGCACGGCGTGGCCTGCCCGACTTCTACTGGACCGCCGACACCGATCTGCGCTGTGTCCGGCGCGCCCTGGAGATGACCCGCGACAACGCCTATGCCCACCATATCCAGCGCCTGATGATCACCGGCAACTTCGCGCTGCTTTGCGGAGTCGCCCCCGCGGCGCTCTGCGACTGGTACCTGGCGGTCTACGTCGACGCCTTCGAATGGGTCGAGCTGCCCAACACCCTGGGCATGACCCTCTACGCCGATGGTGGCTATCTCGGGTCCAAACCCTACTGCGCGTCGGGAAAATACATCGACCGCATGTCGGACCACTGCCGCCAGTGCCGCTACGACGTCAAGAAGGTCACCGGCGAGGGCGCTTGTCCCTTCAACAGCCTGTACTGGCACTTTCTGGAGCGTCATCGCGAGCGTCTACGTGGCAACCACCGCATGAAACTGATCTACGGGAGCTGGGATCGCATGCAGGAAGACAAGCGAGCGGCCATCCTCGACCAGGCAGCGCGCTTCCTGCGCTCGATCCACTTCGAGGCGCCCTACGGCCAAGGTGATCACGCAGAAGGCTACCAGCGTCGCTGACGACGGGAGGTTCGCGGAGCCTGACAAGCCGGCACCGGCGTAGACGAGAGAAGAAAGCAGAGAGAAGAGAAAGAGTATTCCCTCCAGAGCATGGCAAGTCACTGCGGGACTCGCCGGAGGGAAATCAGGTTGGTGAATGGAAAATTCGTCGACTTGGCGTCATCGAGACCGTCGGTCCGGGATCAGAAGACCAGCGGCATCCGCGACAGCAGCGGATCGTGATAATGCGGATCGTGCCCGACGATCTCGTCGTTGGCAACCTGCTGGACCAGATAGGCGCGGTGGATGCCGGCCTGTTTCAGTTCGCCATAGACATCGTCGAGGGAGCGAAACAGCATCGGTTTGCCGCGCCGGGTCAAGGCCTGCGTGGCACCGTCTTCCGGTTCCAGCATGACCTGATAGTAGCGGCTGCCGGCATGGGCGATGACGCGGATCTCGAAGTTCTCATGATGTCGTTGATATTGCTCTAGCTCCTTGAGTTCCATGGTTCCCTCCTGTGGGTCGTTTATGGAATCGTATTCTGGATCGGGAGACGCTCCTTGCCATCCCGTCGCGACACCCTGACAGTCGGTTGTGACAGAGCTGTGACTAAGACGTCAGGGCACGCTGATCGTTCACTTCCCGACAGGCGCCGAATGGCGGTCTAGCCTCACCACGATCCGGCCGTTGCCGGCGCGCTTGGCTGCCGGCTTGAAGTGACTCCAGAGGTCGCCGAAGCTCTCGACCCTGGCCTCGGCACCGACGCGAAGCGCGATGATCGACAGGCGGACCAGCGGAAAAAAACGCCATTGATCGTAGCGATCCTTGGCATGAAAGCCACCTTCCGCTCTGGCGTCGGCGGGAACCAGCGCATGACTCTCGGCGATGAAGCGTCGTTGGATACCGGCCAGCCGGCGGTGGAGATTCTTCCCGTCATCCAGCAGCAGTATGAAATCGTCGCCGCCGAGGTGGCCCAGAAAGTCCTCCCGCCCCAGTTCGCTGCTCACCAGATTCGCCAGCGCGAGGATCATTCGATCCCCCAGGGCGTAACCGAACCGGTCATTGAAGGGCTTGAAATTGTCGAGATCCAGATAGCAGGCGACGAAGCCCCGCGCCTGGCGCTGATAGTGCTCCAGTGCCACCCTGATGGGGCGGTTGCCGGGCAACTGGGTCAACGGATTGGCCTGGCGCGCCAGTTGAACCTGCTGTTCCGTGAACAGTTGCAGCAGGTTGATGACGTGCCCCATGCCCAGATAGCGGCCACCGTCGGTGATGATGAAATCCTCGTCCCGGGAGGCTTCGTCGCGCCCCGTCACCTTGCGCGAGACCCGCTCCAGCGGCTCGTGGGCCTCCACACAGAGCGCCTGGGTCCGCATCACCTTGGTGATGGGCTGACGACCGTGAAGATCGAAACCGAAGCGTTTGCCGAGCAGCGCCATGAGCTGCTGACGCCCCAGGATACCGATCGGCCGGCTCCTGCCATCGACGACCGCCAGCGCGTTGGCATGCGGCAGACGGCTGAAGCGCTCGGACGCCTCCGCCACACAGAGGTCGGCATCCAGCGCAGGCAGCGGCACGCTGAGGCGCTGGATCTCTGTCGCGGCGGTGGCCGGGCGACGATTGGCCGCCAGTGAAGCGAGCCGGGCCTCGAGCGCCTCGCGCATCCGGTGGGGGGCGGCATCGGGGGGCGCGAACAACCACCCCTGGCAATAATCCGCGCCCAGCTCGAGAAGCGTATCCAGCTCCCCCTCCCGCTCCACTCCCTCCGCGATGACCCGACTGTCCATGCTGTGCGCGATATCGATGATGGAGCGGACGAACCGGCGCTTGACGCGATCCTCGTCAAGACGACTGACGAAGTGGCGATCCAGCTTGACGTAGTCCGGATTGAGCTGGGACCAGAGTCGCAGGCCGGCGTACCCGTCTCCCAGATCGTCCAGCGCGATGGAGAATCCCATCGCCTGATAGTAGCGGGCAGCCTCGGCCATCAGGTCGGGGTCGATCCCCGGCGACTGTTCGGTGATCTCGATGACGATGCGGGCGGGCGAGAGACCGTGCTGCTCAAGCAGAGCCAGCGTCCTGCCGCCGAGATTCTCCGGGTCGATCAGGACTTCCGGACTGACGTTGAGGAACAGAAGCTCGCCAAGGCCGGTACCCACCCAGCTTTCGATCGCCCGTTCCCGACACCCGCACTCCAGCGCGGCCAGCAGGTCGCATGCGCGGGCCGCCCGGAACATCGGGATCGGATTGGCATAGGGCGAATCCCGCGGGCCGCGAGACAAGGCCTCGTACGCCAGAATGTGGCCGGTCGCGACGGAAACGATCGGTTGAAAATGCACGCTCAGATCGCGACGGGCGACGATCTCCTCGAGGGAGGGGTTATCGATGGGAGCGAGGGGTGGGTTCATGAATGCCATGAAACAGAAACATCATGACACAACAATGACACACAAAGTTACAACCACCTCAAGACGGCGGCGATCATTGATAATCGGAAGGGTCGATCGCCTTGCCCAGTGAGTTGCGATCGATCCACTTGCCCGCCTTGGCTTCCTTGTAGCGAAATACCACGCGATCACCGATGGCAACCGGCAATTCGGCATCTTCCGTCTGGTAACTGTAGAGCTCGCCATCGACCGTCAGCCAGTGACGGTAGAGATCGGGCATGCCCAGCCACTCCTTGAAGGGGCCTTCGCGCTCGAGCTTCTCCAGTTGGCCTCGTACCTCGATCTTGGGGACCCGTTGACGACGCCCCCGCTGAAAACCGCCTGCCATGATTCGACTCCTTGATGTCTTTCCAAAACACCGGCAATGCCGGCTTCTTCACTGTCTGTCGGCTTACTCGTAGTGCTGGCCGTAGCTGTCCGGCGCCAGATCCTCGAAGCGCGTGTACTTGCCGATGAAGGCCATGTGGACGGTGCCTATGGGGCCGTTACGCTGCTTGCCGATGATCAGCTCGGCCAATCCCTTGTTGTCGGGGTTGTCGGAGTTGTAGACCTCGTCGCGATAGACGAAAGCGATGACATCGGCGTCCTGCTCGATGGCGCCGGATTCACGCAAGTCCGACATGACGGGGCGCTTGTTGGGTCGCTGCTCCAGCGAGCGGTTGAGCTGAGAGAGCGAAACCACCGGACAGTGGAACTCCTTGGCCACGCCCTTCAGTGAACGAGAGATCTCCGAGATCTCGGCGGTCCGGTTCTCGGAGAGTCCCGGCACCTGCATCAGCTGTAGATAGTCGATCATCACCAGGCCGACATTGCCGTGCTCGCGGGCGATGCGGCGCACCCGCGACCGCAGTTCATTGGGCGACAGCGCCGGCGTATCGTCGATGAACAGCTGCCGATCCTTGAGCAGATTGACCGCCGAGGTCAATCGTGGCCAATCCTCGTCCTCGAGCTGGCCGGTACGCACCCGCGTCTGATCGATCCGCCCCAGAGACGAGAGCATGCGCAGCATCAGCGATTCCGCGGGCATCTCCATCGAGAACACGATGACCGGCTTGTCGTTGGAGACCACCGCGTGCTCCACCAGGTTCATGGCGAAGGTGGTCTTGCCCATGGAGGGTCGGCCCGCGATGATCACCAGGTCCGAGGGCTGCAGGCCCGAGGTCATGTCGTCGAGATCGCGAAAACCGGTCGAGATCCCGGTCATCTGCCCCTTCATGTTGAACAGCTCGTCGATCCGGTCGACCGCCTTGGTCAGCAGGTCGCTCATGCCGATCGGCCCGCCGAACTTGGGCCGGGACTCGCTGATCTGGAACACCAGCCGCTCGGCCTCGTTGACCAGCTCGTCCGGCGGCCGCCCTTCCGGGGAGTAGGCGCTGTCGGCGATCTGACGTGAGGCCTGGATCAGTTTTCGCAGCGTCGCCCGCTCGCGGACGATATCGGCGTAGGCGCGAATGTTGCTGGCCGACGGCGTGTTGCGTGCCAGCTCCGCCAGATAAGCGAGCCCTCCCACGCTCTCGAGCTGATCGCGACGCTCCAGCGCTTCCGACAGCGTGACGACATCGAGTGGATGCGCACTCTCGGCCAGTTCCGCCATCGCATTGAATGCCAGGCGATGCTCGTGGCGATAGAAGTCGTCCGCGACCAGGCGCTCCGACACCGTATCCCAGCTGCTGTTGTCGAGCATCAGCCCGCCCAGCACCGACTGCTCCGCCTCCAGCGAGTGCGGCGGCATCTTCAGTTGTGCGGTTTCGTGATCATTGTCGACGCGTTGATTCATGCTTGGCGTTCATCCCGTGTCGCGCGCAGAACACGCTGCAAATGTCTGGCGCTCATTCTACCCAGTCGGCAGCCGCCATCGCCACGCCTCCCGGCCATGAAAAAGGCACGCAGGGCGTGAACCCTGCGTGCCTTCGGCCAGACGTCTCGGCGACGACGATGGTCGAGATTTACTCGGCCACCACCACCACGCGGACGCTGGAAGTGACTTCGGCATGCAACTGCAGCGCGATGTCATACTCGCCGGTCTGGCGAAGCGGGCCTTCCGGCATGCGAACTTCGCTCTTGGCGACTTCGATGCCGGCCTGGGCCATGGCTTCGGCCAGATCGCGCGGGCCGATGGAACCGAACAGCTTGCCTTCCTCGCCCGCTTTCGCGACCAGAGACAGTTCGATTTCGGCGAGCTGTGCCGCGCGGGTCTCGGCCTGGGCCTTGCGCTCGGCAGCCTGGGCTTCGAGCTCGGCGCGCTGCGCTTCGAACGCTTCGACGTTGTCTTTGGTTGCCGGCACGGCCAAGCCGTAGGGAACCAGGTAATTACGGCCGTATCCGGGCTTGACGGTGACCTTGTCACCCAGGTCGCCCAGCTTGCCGATGTTATCGAGCAGAATGACTTCCATTCTCGTGAACCTCTCGTCAATCACTGCGTGTCAGACGACCGCGAAAATCCGCGAAGGTATCTACCAACGCCAACAGCAGTACAATCAGAATCGTGGGCCAGGTGGTCAACAGCAAGGCATAAAAGCCTACCAGCCAGAACCCGCTCATTCCCTTCAAACCAATAAACCCATGAACCAGTGCCACACCGGCGACCAGCAACGGAACCCAGGCCAGCAGGCTGGCGGCGGGAACGGCCAGTACCATGCCCAGCGCCATCAGCCCGACCAGCAGCAGGAGCTGCTTGCGCGACAGTTTCAGTGCATGAAACTCTTCGCGAAACCCTCCGGGGTTGTAAAGCCCCGCCTGCCAGCTGCGAGCCAGCGCCAGGCAGGCGATCCCGGCGAGCAGCACGACCAGGCCGGTCGCCCCGCCGATCACCAGCGTCGCCATCAACTCGGTATCGACGCCCTGCGCCGATAGCTGGTCGAGCATGCTGGCGACCTCCGACGAGCTCTGCCGCAGCTCCGCCAGCAGTGGCGCGGTCCCTCCGGCCGGCACGAAGATGCCAAGCTGCACCAGCGCCATGCAAACCACGCTGCCGACGATGAGCGCTTCGGACCAGCGCATGCGTGAACGCAGCACCGTCGCCATCAACGTCACCAGCAGGATGCTGGCCAGCGGGACCGAGTCACCCTGCATCCACCACCAGCCGGCGGGAAGGGCTGCGGCCAGCAGCACCGGCGCCGCCGTGGTCATGCCCCGGCGCAGGGTAACCAGCCCGGCGACTGCGGCACTGAACCAGAACAGCCACGGCACCAACGCTGTCAGTGCGGCCGCCGCTATCGCTTGTGGCGTACCGCGCATGATCCAACGTGCCAGTGCCAGCATGATGCCTCGCTATGGATTACCGATCGTGGACTACCGGATCAGGGTTTACTGGTGGCTGTCGGAGTACGGCAGCAGCGCCAGGTAACGCGCCCGCTTGATCGCGGTAGACAGTTGACGCTGGTAGCGCGCCTGAGTACCGGTAATACGGCTCGGGACGATCTTGCCAGTTTCAGTGACGTAGGCTTTCAGCGTATCGATGTCTTTGTAATCGATGTACTTCACGCCTTCGGCGGTGAAGCGGCAGAATTTACGGCGACGGAAAAAACGTGCCATGAGAGTCTCTCCTTAGCGAAATCGAATCAGTTGGTTTCGGCGGTGGTTTCGGAACGCTCGGGGCGCTCTGAACGCTCACGATCGCCACGCTCGGAGGGCTTGTCGTCACGGCGACGGCTCTTCTCTTCAGCCGGCTTCATCATCGGCGAGGCTTCGGTAACGGCCTCTTTGTTGCGCACGATCATGCTGCGGATGATGGCATCGTTGAAGCGGAAGATGTTCTCGATCTCGTCGAGGGTCTCGCCGCTGCATTCGATGTTCATCAGCACGTAGTGTGCCTTGTGGATCTTGTTGATCGGGTAGGCCAGGTGGCGACGGCCCCAATCCTCGAGACGATGCACGGTACCGCCGTTCTCGGTCACGAGGCTGGTGTAGCGCTCGACCATGGCCGGAACCTGCTCGCTCTGGTCCGGGTGGACCATAAACACGATTTCATAATGACGCATGTTAGCTCCTTGCGGTTTGGCAGCTTCCGCGCGGCGACACTCCTTAAGAGATGACCACCACGAGAAGCAAGGAGTCGATACCGGGTGAACGGCACAGTGCTCCGTTCACGACCCCGGATATTCAGACCAATTGGCGATTCGCCCGGACGAGCCCGAGCGGGAGTCGCGTTCCATGAGCATAGCCTGCCCACAGAACCGCGCAATTGTAGAGGCCAAGCCCTGTCAGCGCAAGTTCAACCGGCAACGCGCCCTGCCCGCTGGCGTACCGCCTCGAACAGACAGATGCCGGTGGCGACCGAGACATTGAGACTGGAGACACCGCCCTGCATCGGCAGCTTGACCAGCCCATCACAGGCCTCGCGAGTCAGACGGCGCATCCCCTTGCCCTCGGCGCCCATCACCAGGGCACAGGGCACGGTGAAATCGGCGTCGTAGAGGAGCGAATCCGCTTCACCGGCGGTACCGGTGATCCAGACGCCCTGCTGCTTGAGCTTCTCCATGCAACGGGCGAGATTGGTGACCTGGAACACCGGCACCAGCTCCGCCGCCCCGCAGGCCACTTTGCGCACCGTCGCATTGAGCGGCGCCGACTTGTCCTTGGGCACGATCACGCCATTGACCCCGGCAGCGTCGGCGCTGCGCAGGCAGGCGCCCAGATTGTGGGGGTCGGTGACGCCGTCCAGAATCAGCAGCAGTGGCGGCGGGCCGGCCTGCCACTGCTCGAGCCGCCACCACAGGGTCGTTTCGCTCTCGGCGATCAGCGGCTCGCAAAAACCGATCACGCCCTGATGAGACGCTTGATGGGAGACCCCGTCGAGCACCTCACGCGCCATTCGCCTCAGTTCGCAACCCGTCGCGTGGGCCTGTTGCAGCAGAGCCTCCAGGCGCTGCTCGGCATGGCCTTGCTGAACCCACAGCACTTTCGGCGGCTGGCCGCGTTCGAACAGCGCACGAACGGCGTGGACGCCGTAGACGGGCTCCAGCCCGTCCGGCATGCGAGGCAGATCGCGCGGTTTCGCGGGACGACTCATCTCGGGTGGCGCCTGCTGGACGGCTGGCCGACGGCCGCCGTCATCGCTTGCCACCGCGTTGACGCGGGCCGCGGGAACGACGCTTGCCGCCCTCGTCGTTGCTCCCCGCTGCCCCCTGGCGCTCACGCTTGCCGGGGCGACTCTTGCGTGACGAGGGCTTCTTGGCGGGCGCGTCAGCAGTGGGAGCATCGCCGCCGGGCTTTTGGCCACGTGGCGTGCGACGGTGGCGCGGCGCCGCATCGGCGAGATCGAAATCGATCTTGCGGTCATCGAGATCGACCCGGGCGATGCGCACGGTGACGCCATCTCCCAGGCGATAGGCGACGCCGCTGCGCTCGCCCTTGAGACGGTGTTTTTCCGCTTCGTAGTGATAGTAGTCGGACGGCAGCGAGGTCACGTGCACCAAGCCTTCCACGTAGACGTCGTCGAGGCGCACGAAGATCCCGAACTGGGTCACCGAGGCGATGGTGCCTTCGTAGACCTCGCCCACCTTGTCGGAGAGGAACTCGCACTTCAGCCAGTCGGTGACGTCACGCGTGGCGTCGTCGGCGCGACGCTCGGTCATCGAGCAGTGCTCGCCCAGCTCGACCATCTGTTCGAAGGTATACGGGCACCAGATCGAGGGTTTCTCGACCGGCGCCCCCTCCGCGCGCTGCACGGTCTGGGTCTGGCGCGGGCCGCGAATGACCGACCGTATCGCGCGATGCACCAGCAGGTCGGGATAGCGGCGAATCGGCGACGTGAAATGCGCGTACGCCTGATAAGCGAGGCCGAAGTGTCCGTCGTTCTGCGGCGAATAGACCGCCTGGCTCATCGAGCGCAGCATGACGGTCTGGATGATATCGAAGTCCGGGCGCCCCTGAATCGCCTCGCGCAACGCCTGGTAGTCCTTCGGCGACGGTTCGTCACCGCCCCCCAGCGTCAGCCCCAGCTCACCCAGGAATACGCGCAGATTTTCCAGCCGCTCGGGTGCCGGCGACTGGTGGACGCGATAGAGCGCGGGCAGGTCGTGCTTGTCGAGGAAGCGCGCCGTGGCGACGTTGGCCGCCAGCATGCACTCCTCGACCAGCTTGTGGGCGTCGTTGCGCGTGCGCGGCACGATCTTCTCGATCTTGCGCTCGTCGTTGAAGACGATCTGCGTCTCGGTGGTCTCGAAGTCGATCGCCCCGCGCGCCTCGCGGGCCTGGCGCAGCACCTTGTAGAGCGCGTGCAGATTCTCCAGCGATGGCACCAGCTCGCGGTAGTGCTCGCGAAGTGCTGCCCCTTCGTCGCTGTCCGGCTCCTCCAGCATCGCGCCGACCTGGTTGTAGGTCAGCCGGGCATGGGACTGAATCACCGCCTCGTAGAACTTGTAGCGGCTGATGGTGCCGTTCTGGGAGATGTTCATCTCGCAGACCATGGTCAGGCGGTCGACGTGCGGGTTGAGGGAGCAGAGCCCGTTGGAGAGCAGCTCCGGCAGCATCGGCACGACCTGCCCAGGGAAATAGACGGAATTGCCGCGGATGTAGCCCTCGTTGTCGAGGGCACTGCCGCCGCGAACGTAGTGGGAGACGTCGGCGATCGCCACGACCAGCTTCCAGCTCCCGGACTTGGTCTTCCAGGCGCAGACGGCGTCGTCGAAATCCTTGGCATCCTCACCGTCGATGGTCACCAGCGGCATCTCGCGGAGATCGATTCGCGCCGCCTTGTCCTCCTCCTTCACCTCGGCGGACATGCCGGCGATCTGCTCGTCCACTTCCGGCGGAAACTCAGCGGGAATATCGTGGGAGCGAATCGCGATGTCGATCTCGAGCCCGGGGTCCATCCGCTCCCCCAGAATCTCCACCACTTCACCCACCGGCTGCTTGCGGGTCTCCGGCTGCTGGGTGATGTGGACGGAAACGATCTGGCCGTCTTTCGCGCCACCGCTGACGCTGTGGGGAATGATCACTTCCTGGCTGATCCGCGAGTTCTCGGGGATCAGCACCGCGAATTCGGAACTGTTCTGGCGAAACACGCCGACCAGCGTCTGGGTGTTGCGGGCCAGCACCTCGGCGATGGTGCCCTCGGCGCGACCTCGACGATCCTTGCCGCTGACGCGAGCCAGCACCACGTCGCCGTCGAACACGCGGCGCATCTGGCGCGGCGGCAGCACCAGGTCGGGCTTGACGCCATCGTGCCGAATCAGGAAGCCCATGCCGTCACGGTGCCCCTGAACGCGCCCCTTGATCAGATCGAGCTTGTCGATCAGAGCATAGGCGCCTCTGCGATCCTTGAGGATCTGGCCGTCACGCTCCATCGCCGCCAGCCTGCGACGCACGGCTTCCAGCTGGTTGTCGTCCTCGAGCCCCAGCATCTCACTCATGTCTTCGTGAGTGATCGGCTTGCCGTAGCTCTCCAGCCGCGCCAGCAGATACTCGCGACTGGGTACGGGATTGTCATATTTTTCCGTTTCACGAGCCGCGTGCGGATCGTCATCCAACGTCCAATGAGTCATGCAACCATCGTCCTTGCGTTGAGCCTGCTGGGCTTGGGTTGTAGAGAGAATTCACGCGGCGGGCGGCCTGAGCCGTTCAATCTTTTTGGATTCATTCGCCAAGTATAGCGGTCACGCCAGCCCGACCCAACCATGTGCTGCCAAACAGCCTCGATTGCTGTCGGTGAACGGGTAGCGAAACAGGGCCGACATGCGGTTCGAAGCACCCGCAAACCTTGCTACGGGAGGCTTGCATTCGGATGCAAAATCGGTATTATGCATCGCGCCTTGGCCCAGATGGCGGAATTGGTAGACGCGCTAGCTTCAGGTGCTAGTGTCCTTACGGACGTGGAGGTTCAAGTCCTCTTCTGGGCACCATCGCTTGCGGCGATGGTCGTTTCGAACGCACAAGGCCGGTAAGCCCGGATGGCGGAATTGGTAGACGCGCTAGCTTCAGGTGCTAGTATCCTTACGGATGTGGAGGTTCAAGTCCTCTTCCGGGCACCATTCCAGAGGAGTTTTCCAGACTCCTGGCAGCACCCGATACATGACACGCCCAGGTGGCGGAATTGGTAGACGCGCTAGCTTCAGGTGCTAGTATCCTTACGGATGTGGAGGTTCAAGTCCTCTCCTGGGCACCACGTGTCATGATCGCTTTCCTCTTGCTGCATCACTCGCAACACTCCCCGCAAGACACTTTTTCAGCGCAAGCCGGATACAGCCTCGCTCACTGGTAGCGTCCGGGCCGCGTCGACACCGCCTCGAGACCCCAGCCGTCCTTGTCCACCCGCCCCTCCAGCTGGCGCTCGACGGGGTCGGCCAATTGAGGGAAGAAGTCCAGGCCGGTGCGTGCCTCGATCTCATCGATCGTGACCAGAAAACGGGCAAGGGGCTCGTTGCCGTTGACGTCCTGCGGCATCAGAAACGCCAGCGCACGAGGCGTCGTGCCCGGGGCGATCAATATCTTGTAGAATCCCACGGGGATTTGAGAGAACCCGACCCGATGCAGCAACTGGTCGTCGTAGATCGGCCCGGTGACGACCCAGACGCGACCGAACCTGGGCACGAAATCGTCGATAACCGCTTCTTCCAGGCGCTGCCACAGCTGTCGATTGAGCCTGGGTCGCTGCGGCGTGATATTGGTCATCAGGAAGCTGTCGAGCTGGGCGGCGCGCCCGTGGGCGACCGCCATGGCGTAGTTGGGCGCCATATGCCCCCGGTCATAGCCGCTGCCGGTATAGTCGTTGCTGCTGATGGGCCACAGGCTGCGCCAGTCGGAGTCGAAACGGTCTGGCCGCGGCAGGCTGTGAGGATCGTCGACCCGATTCAGCACATAGCCGACCCACAGCGGCCCGCCCCGCACGTCCGACCATCCCAACAGGAAACCGTCGTTGCGCAGCACCCGGTTCCATCCCCGCCAGTCGTTCCACTGCCACTCGGGTACGCCCATCCAGCTCAACTGGTCGCGGACATCCCCTTCCTGCCAGTACCACAGCCCGCTGATGACGACGACGAAAATCAGGCCGATTCGGGAGGAGCGGGCCAGCTGCCCCAGCAGCCCCCGCTTTCGACGACGCGCCACCCCGACTTACAGGCCGACGGAGAACATGGCGTCGAGGTCGTGGCGTGAGTGCACCTGCATGGCATTGAGCGTTTCGGTGTCACGGATGCCCTCGACGCTCATCAGCCGTTCGGTCACCAGCGAGGCCAAGGATTCGAAATCCCGCGTCCGGGCGATGGCGATGAGGTCGTAGCGGCCGCAGGTCGAATAGACCTCGCTGATTCCCTCCAGATCGGCCAGGCGCTCGGCGACACCCCGTATCCGGCCCTTTTCGACATTGATCAGAATGACGGCGTTCTGCATTTCCCTCTCCCACCGGCGTTCGGCCTTTCGCGAGGCCCGAAGAATGAATGATCCGGCGCGAGTATATCAGCTCCCGGGCCAACCGCCCTCCAGCGTCAGCAGCGCGCGCTTCAGCGTCTCGCCACCGCTGTAGCCCCCCATCCCCCTGGCGGCGACGACCCGATGGCAGGGAATGAACAATGGCAGCGGATTGGCCCCCACCGCACCGCCGATGGCCTGAGCCGCGCCATCCTTGCCCAGGCGATGCGCCATCTCGCCATAGGTGCTGGTCTTGCCGTAGGGGATGCGCAACAGGCCCTGCCAGACCTGGAGCTGGAAATCGCTCCCCTCGGGCGACAGAGTGACATTGAAACTCCGGCGGCGCCCCGCCAGGTAGGCTTCGAGCTCAGCCCGCGCCTGATCGAAGAAGCCGGCGTCCTCCTGCCAGGTCGACTCCGGCGCCCCGGAACGGGAACTTCGGGGAAGGCGCAGTTCGCGCAGGCCCTGCTCGTCCCCCACCAGCATCATCTCTCCATGATCGGTCAAAAACTGGACATAGCGCATAGTCGACCCTTGGTGGCACCATGATTGGCGATATCGCCCGCCAGCAGATGGCTGCTGCGGATGTCTTGTGACAATGTCACGACACATCGCATACTTCCAGTCATCCAGAAGAGGCAGGCGGCAGGACAACGAACCGGAGACGGATCATGCACGAACCGGCGGAAAAGATGGCGAAAGAGGCCGGCGGGCCGCCAAACGACGAAGGACGTCGGCGCCTTCTTCGGCATGGTATGTACGCCTCCGGCCTGCTGCTGTTCGGATGGCGAGGCCTGCCCGCCCTGGCGCAGGACAAGCCGATGCTGGACCCGGACGCCTATCAAGCCAGGGCGCTCGATTATGTAGAGGACGCCTCGAACGCACAGGGCAATTCCGCCTACCAGGCGGGTCGTCGCTGCGGCAATTGCGACTTCTTCACCGCGTCGAGCCAGGCCTGCGGACTGTTTCCCGACTACCGGGTCGCCAGCGATGGCTGGTGCAGCGGCTGGACGGCCAGCACGTCCTGACACCCATCCCCCGCGGGCGCAGCGCTCATGCCGACTCGCGGGTCGACTCGGGGATCGGCCACTGATAGCGACGCACGACTTCCCCTCCCTCCATCGACTCGAGCTTGATCGGAAACCCCCAGAGCTGGTGCAGATAACGCATCACCGGGAACAGGCTCTGCCCCAGCGGACGGCGCCGATCCTGCACGTGACGTAGCGTCAGCGAACGGTCCCCGCGAATGTCGGCTTCCCACACCTGAATATTGGGCTCCCGGGCCGATAGCGCGTATTGCACGCTGAGCGCTTCGCGGATGCGGCGATAGCCGCGATCGTCGTGGATCGCCTCGACCTGAAGACTGTCGTCGCGATCGTCGTCGACCAGGCTGAACAGCTTGAGATCGCGGATCACCTTGGGCGACAGGAACTGCTGGATGAACGATTCGTCCTTGAAGTTGTGCATCGCGAAATGCAACGTCTCCAGCCAGTCGCTGCCGGCGATGTCCGGGAACCATTCCCGGTCCTCGTCGGTGGGCGCCTGACAGATGCGCTGGATGTCGCTGAACATCGCAAACCCCAGCGCATAAGGATTGATGCCGTTGAAATAGGGGCTGCCGAAACCCGGCTGGCTGACCACGGAAGTGTGGGACTGCAGAAACTCCAGCATGATGCCTTCGTCGATCAGCCCGTCGTCGTACAGGCGATTCATCAGCGTGTAGTGCCAGAACGTCGCCCAGCCCTCGTTCATGACCTGGGTCTGGCGCTGCGGGTAGAAATACTGGGCCAGCTTGCGCACGATGCGCACGATCTCGCGCTGCCAGGGCTCCAGCAACGGCGCATTCTTCTCCAGAAAGTAGAGCAGATTTTCCTGGGGCTCACTGGGGTAGCGGTCGTGCCGGTGCAGTCCCAGGGGGTCGTTCTCCAGATCGTGCAACGGCTGCTGCACAAGGCCACTGGCCGGGGCCGGGATCGTGCTCCAGAGCCGGTTGACCTGGGTCTGGAGATAGGCCTCGCGCTCATCCTGGCGCCGCACCTCCTCCTCGGCGGAGATCGGCGACGGGCGCTTGTAGCGGTCGACGCCATAATTCTGCAGTGCATGGCAGGCGTCGAGCAGCTGCTCGACCGCCTCCACGCCATGCCGCTCTTCGCACTTGGCGACATATTTGCGGGCGAACACGAGATAATCGACGATCGCCGAAGCGTCCGTCCAGGCGCGGAACAGATAGTTGCCCTTGAAGAAGGAGTTGTGGCCATAGCAGGCGTGGGCGATGACCAGCACCTGCATCATCAGCGAGTTCTCCTCCATCAGGTAGGCGATGCAGGGATCGGAGTTGATCACCAGTTCGTAGGCCAACCCCATCTGCCCCCGGCGATAGGCCTGCTCCACCGACAGAAACTGCTTGCCGAATGACCAGTGGTGATAGCCGATCGGCATGCCCACGCTGGCGTAGGCATCCATCATCTGTTCGGAAGTGATGATCTCGATCTGATTGGGATAGGTATCCAGCCGATACTCCCGGGCCAGCTCCCCAATGGCGCGCTCGTAGGCTTCCAGCGCCTCGAAGTTCCAGTCCGATCCGGTGGCAATGGGCTTGCGTCGCGTCATCGCTCTCTATCTCCTCGCTGCGTTACGTCTCCAGGCCTTCGATCACCCCTTTGCCCGCTGGCGGAAAAGCTCACGGAAAACCGGGTAGATATCTTCCGCCTGGACGATCTGCTGCATGGCGAAGCGCTCGGGGTAGGCCGCCCTGACCGTCTCGTAGGCTTCCCACAGCGCCTGGTGTGCGTGAGGCGTGATCTCCACGTAGGTGAAGTACTGCAACTTGCGCATCAGCGACTCGTCGAGTAACTCGAGACAGGTGGACGAATCGTCGTCCCAGTTGTCCCCATCGCTGGCCTGCGCCACGTAGAGATTCCACTGCTCCGGCGCGTAGCGCGCCTCGATGATGCTGTCGACCAGCGTCAACGCACTGGAGACGATGGTGCCGCCAGTTTCGCGGGAATAGAAGAACTCCTCCTCGTCGACCTCCTTGGCTACGGTGTGGTGGCGCACGAAGACCAGCTCGACCTTCTCGTAGTTGCGCTCGAGGAACAGATAGAGCAGCAGGAAGAAGCGCTTGCCGATGTCCTTGTGCGCCTGGGTCATAGACCCCGAAACATCCATGATGCAGAACATCACCGCCTGGTTCGATGGCATGGGTTGATGCGTAAGATGGTTGTAGCGCAGATCGTAGGTGTCGAGGAACGGGATCGATCCGATCCGCTTCTCGAGCCGTGCGATCTCGGATTTCAGTTCATCGATACGCGCCGGGTTGCGCAGTACCGGATCCTTGCGCTCTTCGGCTTCGAGCGCCTCCTGCGCCTCGCGCAGGGCACGTTTCAGCGGCGCCCGCATGCCGATACGCCGGGCCTGGGCCTCGCGCATCGAGCGGACGATATTGATCCGCGCCGGCACCCCTTCCTTGGAGATCCCCGCACGCACCGGTCGTGTCTCTTCCAATACCTGCAGCTCCTTGCGCTCGAGGTGCGGCAGCTCCAGGCCATCGAAGACGAAATCGAGGAACTCCTCGCGAGACAGCGAGAACACGAACTCGTCCATGCCTTCGCCCTGATTTCCCGCCTGCCCCTCGCCGCTCCCCTGCCCACCGCCACCGCTGGGTCGCCTCAGCCGATCTCCCTCGGCAAACTCCCTGTTGCCGGGACTCACCACCGTTCGCCGACCGCCCGGGCCGTGCTGAAACGAAGGTTCGGAAATATCCTTGGCGGGAATGGAGACTTTCTCGCCACGCTCCATATCGGTGATCGAGCGTCGATTCACCGACTCCTCCACGGCACGCTTGATGTGGGAGCGGTAGCGCTGCAGGAACCGCTGACGGTTCACGGCACTCTTGTTGCGCGCGTTGGGGCGTCGATCGATGAAGTAGCTCATGGCACCTCCCGCAGACTGACTGCGACAGCGACCGACCGGCAATGGCCCCTGCCTCAAGGCGCGGAGAGCGATTCGCGACCCCGCGCCGCTGACATCGACTTGCGATCGTTCAGTGCGACTTGCGCACCCGCAGATACCACTCAGAGAGCAGTCGCACCTGCTTCTCGGTGTAACCGCGCTGCACCATGCGATCGACGAAATCCTCATGCTTGCGCTGATCGGAGGCCGACGCCTTGGCGTTGAACGAGATCACCGGCAGCAGCTCCTCGGTGTTGGCGAACATCTTGTGCTCGATCACCCCGCGGAGTTTTTCGTACGACTGCCAACTGGGGTTCATGCCGTTGTTGTGCGCCCGCGCCCGCAGCACGAAGTTGACCACCTCGTGACGGAAATCCTTGGGATTGGAGATGCCGGCCGGCTTCTCGATCTTCTCGAGATCCTCGTTGAGCGACTGCCGGTCGAACAGCTCGCCGGTCTCGGGATCGCGGTACTCCTGGTCCTGGATCCAGAAATCGGCATAAGTCACGTAGCGGTCGAAGATGTTCTGGCCATATTCGGTGTAGGACTCGAGATAGGCGGTCTGGATCTCCTTGCCAATGAAATCGACGTAGCGCGGCGCCAGGTACTCCTTGATGAAACGCAGATAGCGCTCGTGGGTCTCCTTAGGCAACTGCTCGCGCTCCAGCGCTTGCTCCAGCACGTAGAGCAGATGCACCGGATTGGCAGCAATCTCGTGAGCGTCGAAGTTGAATACCTTGGAGAGGATCTTGAACGCGAACCGCGTGGAGAGCCCATCCATGCCCTCGTCGACGCCGGCGGCGTCGCGATACTCCTGGATCGACTTGGCCTTGGGATCGGTGTCCTTCAGGTTCTCACCGTCGTAGACGCGCATCTTGGAATAGATGCTCGAATTCTCCGGCTCCTTGAGTCGCGAAAGGACCGAGAACTGCGCCAGCATGCGCAAGGTATCCGGCGCGCAGGGCGCCTCGTCGAGGGAGGAGTGCTCGAGCAGCTTCTGATAGATCTTGATCTCCTCGGAGACCCGCAGGCAGTAAGGCACCTTGACGATGTAGACGCGGTCGAGAAAGGCCTCGTTGTTGCGGTTGTTGCGAAACTGCTGCCACTCGCTCTCGTTGGAGTGGGCCATGATGATGCCGTCGAAGGGGATCGCGCCCATGCCTTCGGTGGGATTGTAGTTGCCTTCCTGGGTGGCCGTCAGCAGCGGATGCAGCACCTTGATCGGCGCCTTGAACATCTCGACGAACTCCATTAGCCCCTGGTTGGCCTTGCACAGGCCGCCGGAGAAGCTGTAGGCGTCCGGGTCGTCCTGGGAATAGAGCTCCAGCTGGCGGATGTCGACCTTGCCCACCAGCGATGAGATGTCCTGATTGTTCTCGTCCCCGGGCTCGGTCTTGGATACCGCGATCTGGTTGAGACGCGAGGGATGCAGGCGCACCACCCGGAACTGCGACA
>NZNW01000112.1 GCA_002695065.1 Salinicola sp.
ACGCCTGTCTGCCGTGCGCTCTAGAGCGCACGGCAGACAGGCGTGGCCGCGTGAGAGGCGCCGAGGCCGCGTTCGGAGCGCCGACGAGAGCGAGTGGCAATGCAGGACTGAACGTCGCTTTCATGCGCTATGCCCCGGTAGTGAGGAAAACCGCAGTGGGCGGGCTCGGCTTGGGCCTTCACCGCGTCACGGTGCCTTGTCGAAGCTGTCCAGGTAGTCGAAGAATCCCTGGGCGAACTCGTCGCCGTACTCGTCGATCGCCCATTCGCGTAGAGGCTTGGCGGTGGCATCTCGAAACGCTTGGCGCTCCTCGGGCGAGAGCGCATAAATCGTCATACCCTCCTCCTCGAGCTGGTCGAGTGCCAGGACGTCCTGGGTCGCACCCACGCCGGCATAGGCCAGCGATGCCTCGGCATTGGCCTGATCGACGGCAGCGCGTAGATCATCGGGCAGCCCGGCGTACCATGCTTCGTTGACGAAAATCGCCGCGATGGTCATGAGATGGCCCGAGAGCGTGAGATGGTTCTGTACCTGATAGAACTTCTGCTGCTGGATGGTGGCTAGCGGGTTCTCCTCGCCGTCGACGACGCCGGTCTGTAATGCGCTGTAAAGTTCGAGAAAGGGGATCGGAGTGGGTGAGGCACCGAGCGCTCGCATCAACTCCTGGTGCGGCACGATCTCCTGGGTCCGCATTTTCAAACCCTGAATGTCCTCTGGGCGTTGAATGGGGGTATCCGCGGTAGTGAAGTTGCGAAAGCCGTATGGCTCGAAGCCGAGAATACGCACGCCAGTGGACTCGGCGACGTCGTCGAGCAGTTCGGCGATGAAGGGCTGGTGGGTGGAGAGCTTCTCGACCATGTCCGCGCGGGTGGCATAGAGAAATGGCAGGTCGATGATGCCAAGCTCGGGATAGTAGAGCGAGGCGAAGACACCCGATGAGAAACTCGCCACATCGATGGTGCCGCGACGGACCTGCTGGGCCATGGAGCGGGCGTCGCCCAGTTGGCCGTTGGGAAAGACATCGACCTCGATGCGCCCGCCGCTGAGACGCTCCAGCGCCTCCTCGAATACGTAGGCATGTGCGGCGGCGGCGTTGGCGGCTGGTTGGTCCACGTCGGCGAAGGAGTATTTGAGCGTATATTCCTGCGCCTTTGCGGCGCCACAGCTCAGGCCCAGGGCCAAGGCGAGGGTTACCGTTATCGTTTTCATGTACAAAGTCCCCGAGTGGTTCGTGGGTGATGCCGCTCGCCGGCCTGGTGATGAACCCTGCGAGCCTTCTACCTGGATTCTTGCGGTAACGCGCCTCCAGTGAGAGTGCGAGGCGCCTTCAGCTCGAGTGCCTGGTCAGCGAGTCGTGCAGCGCTTCCAGCCAGAGCGATACCGCGACGGCGCCGCCATCCGGCGTACCCAGGGCTCGTTCGCCGAGATAGGCCGCGCGACCGAAGGCCGGCAGCATCCCGGCAGTGGCTTTGGCGCCTTCTCGAGCTGCTGTCACCGCTTGGTCGATTGCAGACAGGGCGTCCTCGCCCCTGGCTATCGCTGTCGCGAAGGCATCACTGGCGGGAGCCAGCGCATCCACCATGGTTCGGTCACCGGGCCCGGCACCGCCGATCTCCGAGATGATCCGCTGCGCTGCGACCAGCGCTGCCGACCAGTCCTCCGCTTTCGCACTCTCCTCCGGCAGCACCTGTGCGGCACGTAACAGTGCCGTGGCGTAGAAGGGGCCGGAGCTGCCTGCGATGGCCCGGCGCAGCGTATCCCCGGCGGCGGCGAGACAGACTTTGGGCGAGGCGAAGACTGCGTCTGGCAGATCGCGCAGGGCTTGGGCGCCTCGCGTCATGCTCGCACCCAGGTCGCCGTCGCCGGTGGCGGCATCGAGCCGGGTGAGGTGGGATTCGTTTGCTATCAGGCAAGTGGCGACGTCGAGCACGGCGCGCTGGAGTACAGGATCCGGTTCACCACGGGTTGCCGATGCGCGGGCTGTCGTCGGTGCGGCTGACAACGATCGCGTATGGCGCGCCTCGGCGACGGTGGCCGCGCGTGGCCAGATGCGTACCTCGGTGGCTGCGTCGAGTTGTTCGACCCGGGTATCGTCAAGTGGCAGCAAGGTAAGCGAGCAACCGGCCATTTCGAGCGCGGTCATGAAGTTGCCGCTCCACAGCCGCTCGACGCGCAGCCCGCGTTCGCGCAGCTTGGCGATGGCGCGCCGAGCCACGATCGCCAGTTCCATCGGTGGCGTGGCACCTAGGCCATTGACCAGCAGTCCGACACGCTTGCTCGAGTCGTCGAAGTGGCCCAGCAGCGTGTCGAGTATCTCGTCGACGATGGCGTCCGCCGTCATCAGTTCGGCCTTGCGGACGCCCTTTTCGCCGTGGATACCCAGGCCGAATTCGATCTCCCGCTCACCGAGTGAGAAACCCGCCTGGCCTGCGGTGGGTACGATGCACGAGCCCAGGGCGATACCCATGGTGACGAGCGATGCGGCTGCCTCGCGAGCCTGGCTCGTTACCCGCTCGAGCGAGTCGCCGCGGGCCGCACTGGCACCGGCGATCTTGTGAACCAGCACCGTACCGGCCAGGCCCCTGCTGCGATCGGCGGGTAGCGTCTCGCGTAATGCGACATCGTCGGCGACCATCACCACTTCCGTGGGGATGCCCTCGGCGCTGGCGAGTTCGGCCGCCAGGGTGAAGTTGAGCCGGTCGCCGGTGTAGTTCTTGACCACCAGCAGTGCCCCTCTTGGACCCGCCGTGGCCCGGATGGCGGCATGAACCGCGTCAACGCTTGGGGAGGTGAATACGTCGCCGGCGACGGCGGCAGAGAGCATGCCAGCGCCGACGAAGCCGGCGTGGGCCGGCTCATGGCCGCTGCCGCCGCCGGAGATGACAGCCACCGGTCTCGCGTCCGGCGAGTCGGGCAGGTCCGAGCGCACGACCACGTTCTCGCCTTCGAGCAGGGCAATCGTCGGATTGGTATCTGCTAGTCCCTCGAGCAGTTCGTGTACCACATCTCGCGGATCGTTGATTAGCTTCTTCACTGCCATCTCCATTTTCAATTCCGTTATACGGAATACTTTGGTGTTGGATAAGTCAATATCCACTTTATGCTGATATCTCTCCGTTTGTGGCCAGATCGAAAATAAAAATGGAACTTTAAGACATTGGTTACGTTGATAGCCGGCTATGAACGTGCGATCTTGCTTTCATTCAGGAGGGACACGATGAACGATATTCCAAGGTCGGCCATACAGGACGGCCGCGATGCCGGTGCCAAATCGTTCTACAAGATGGCGAAAGTGCTCGATTGTTTTTCGCGTTCGAAAGGACACTTGTCGATTACGGACATGGTCGAGATGACCGGGCTGCCGAGAACGACTATTCACCGCATCGTGGCGTCTCTGCGCGAGATTGGCATGATCGATCAGGACCATCGCCGAGGTGACTACCGCCTTGGGCTGAGAATGTTCTATTACGGCAGTGCAGTACTCGCCAATCTGGATCTTGACCGTCACGCGAGGCCTCACGTGCTCGAGCTCCATCAGATCACTGGAGATATCGTGCATCTGCATATGTTCGACGGTAGCCAGATGGTCTGCATCGAGCGCGAGGAGATGGGCGATGCTCGCCTGACAACGCTGACCACCATCGAGGCCGCGCCGGTCCACTGCACTAGCGTTGGCAAAGCGTTCCTGGCTTTTCAAAGCGAGGCCCTGATCGAACGTATCGTCGAGGAGGAGGGGCTGGAGCGCAGAACGGAACATACCTTGGTCGAGATGTCTGCACTCCGCGAAGATCTGCAGCGTATTCGTGAGCGTGGCTTCTCCCGTGACGACGAGGAGAACGAGCTCGACGTGCGCTGTGTCGGTGCACCTATCCGAGACAGTCGAGGACGGGTGTTCGCCTCCATCAGTGTTTCAGGCCCGGCCAGTCGGCTGCCACTCGCTCGTCAGGACGGTTTGGCTCCGACCGTCATACGCACTGCCGACGCCATCTCGCGCGAACTGGGCTGGGCGGGAAAGCCGTAAGTCGGCGTCAAGAATTGAGAGGGGGAAGGTGAGTCTATAATCCGAATTGCGGATTGATAGTGTTTTTTTAAAGCGTATTTTCCATGGTAGGTGGCGCTGGGACCCAAAGACAGATTGAACCAGCGTCTTGGCTTCTCACCATGGAGACTGCGTTATGCGGGTACATGACATCATATTGGGGCCAGCAGTGGTTCTGGCGGGGGTTGGGCTCTGTGTCTGGGCCACCGCACTGCCGCAACCTCAAGGCTTTGCCTACGGCCCTAATCTCTTTCCTACGCTCACCGGCAGTGGTCTCGCACTGGCAGGGCTCTCCATACTTTTCGCCGGTATCAAGAAGCGACGTATGGGACCGCTGTTCGAGCGACCCGATTGGTCGAAGCGCTGGCGACTCGCGATCAATTTCTGGTTGATCCCCGTGGCCATCATTGCATACGTACTACTGGTGGAGCCGCTGGGCTTTCTCATCACCGCGACTCTATTGCTGTTCGCCCTGATGACCGCCAATCGGGTGCATCCGCGACGCTCGGCAGTCGTCGCGTTGATCATCGCCCTGGCTATCAACTTGCTGTTCGCCTCGATATTGCACGTGCCGTTGCCTTGGGGACCGCTGACTGCGGTGTCGGGGTGGTTGATATGGTGATGTTCTATTCCGTGCTATCGCAGTTGACCGATGGCTATCTGTTGCTGGTGATTCTCCTGTCTGCTGCCTATGGGCTAATCATCGGCGCCATACCTGGGTTGACCGCATTGATGGCCAGTGCGCTGTTGGTGCCATTTGTCATCTTCATGCAGCCGATACCCGCGGTCGCTGCCATTATCACCGCGTCGGCCATGGCGATATTCGCCGGCGACATTCCCGGGGCGCTGCTGCGCATGCCCGGTACGCCAGCATCCGCGGCCTACACCAACGAGGCCAATGGCATGGTCCACCGAGGCAAGGGCGCTGTGGCCCTGGGTGCCGGTCTGATTGCCTCTTCACTGGGTGGTCTGATCAGCGCGCTGGTGCTCTCCTTGGCAGCGCCATCACTGGCCAAGATCGCTCTGATATTCAGCTCCGTCGAATATTTTTGGCTGGGCGTACTTGGGCTCAGCTGTGCGACTTTCGTATCCGGCGGCTCTCTGGCCAAGGGGTTGGTGTCACTGTTTCTGGGACTGTCGCTGGCAACGGTAGGCATGGACCCAGTCAGCGGCATTCCGCGGTTCTCGCTCGGATCTCCGGACCTGCTGGGTGGTTTTGGGCTGATCCCCGTGCTGATCGGCCTGTTCGCTGTTTCCGAACTGCTACGTAATGCGGCCAACCCGCCCCGAGCCGAGGCGTTACCTAGCATCAGCGGGCCGATACTCGTCCCAAGCCTCATAAATCTATGGCGACACCGGTTAGGCACGCTGCGCGGTGGCTCGATCGGTACATTGGTCGGTGCTCTGCCGGGCGCAGGGTCGGACATAGCCGCCTGGATCTCCTATGCGGTTGCACGCCGAGGAAGCCGGAAGGGGCGGCGGGAGGACGATATAGGAGCGTCGGAGCGGATTATGTCGGCCAGCGCGGCCAATAACGCGAGTCTCGGTGGGGCTTACATTCCGGCCACGGTCTTCGGCATACCCGGTGACGCCATCACCGCGATCGTCATATCGGTCATGTTCATCAAAGGCATCAACCCTGGCCCGACGCTGTTTCTGAATCAGCCGGAGGTCATCTACACGATCTTCGGGATCTTCTTTATTGCCAACTTGGCACTGATTCCTCTCGGCATCCTATGTATTCGAGGCTTCGGTTACATCCTTCGGTTGCCGCGCGCGTATGTCTCAGCCGTGGTGTTGATGTTCTGCATTCTGGGGGCGTTCTCGGTCGAGAACACGCTGTTCTCGGTAGGGCTTATCGCGCTCTTCGGCTTGCTCGGCTACGTCATGGAATCCAACGAAATACCGCTGGCACCGGCGATTCTCGGCCTGATCCTGGGGCCGATGATCGAGGAAACGTTCATGACGACAATGCTCAAGTCGCAGGGAGATCTGAGCATCTTCTTCGATCGCGAGATCGGTGCTGTGCTGGGTATTGTCACTATCGCGGTATGGGCGGGAGTCGTGCTGCTGCAAATTTGGCCTAAAAGGAAACTTAAGTCGAAACCCACCGAATGATATTCCGAATTTCGGAATTATACGATAGTTCAATTTCTATTAATCGATAAAAATGGAAGTATGGACCCGGTAGTTTGATAAGCGACCAAGGGGGCCGGCGCGAATCTCCAAGGGCCTCTAGCGACGGGGTGTCGAGTGAAGCTGGGCCGTGGAATAAAGGAGAGGCATCGAATGAAAACGACCATGCTGATGATTGCGATGATGGCTGGCAGTGCGTGGGTATCCTCGGCGCAAGCGCAGGATGCCTGGCCAACCCGGCCCGTACAGATGGTCGTGATCGCCGGGGCCGGTGGCGGCAGCGATTACGTCTTCCGGTTGCTTTCCCGTGAACTGGAGAAAAATACGGGGCAGGCGTTCAGTGTGGTCAATCAGGCTCAGGGCGGTGGCGTTGTCGGCATGACGACCTATACCAACGCGGAGCCCGATGGCTACACACTCGGCCAGATGTCGCCTTTTGCTCAGTATCGCGTACTAGGGCAGGCCGATTTCACCAGCGAGAGCTTCACTCCCATCGCGCTGGTGAACATGGATCCGGCCGCAGTTCACGTCGCTGCTGATTCCAATCTCGAATCGTTACAAGACATCGTCGACGCACTCAAAGCCGATCCCACCAGCTTGACGATTTCCTGCGGCGGTACGTGCAACGCCAGCTGGGACATTCCTTTCGTTTCTCTGATGCTCGACGAGGGGGTCGATGTCACTCAGCTCAATCTGGTGCCGGCCAAGGGGGCCGCGGCAGGGCTACAGGAGCTGACCTCCGGCGGTATGGACGTCGTCTTGTCGTCGCTACCTGAGACCGACTCGTTGCGCGAAGCTGGGTTAGTCGAAAACGTTGCCGTATTCGCCGAGCAGCGCCTGGATCGCTACCCGGACGTCCCGACCGTCGAGGAGGCCGTCGGTGAGCCGGTGACCGGCGGGACTTGGCGCGGCGTCGCTGGGCCGGCGGGCATGTCACCGGCGCTGGTAGAGGCCATCGAGGCGCAGGTGAAAGCTGCCTTCGATGCCGAGGCTTTTCAGCAGGGTATGAGAGATCGGGGTTTTGGTCCGGTATGGATGAATGCCGAAGAACTCGGTGACTTCATGGCCGAACATGAACAGCAAACTGAGCGCGTGCTCGGCGAGTTGCGGCAATAATGCCCGCCAGATCGCGACTGAGTCGGCGATCGGTTTACATCACTCCATTGATAGGGACTCCGCTATGAAACACGAGCTTGAAGGTATCATTCCGCCACTGGTCTCGCCGTTCAAAGAGGACGAGACGCTGGATGAAGAGGCGCTGCGCGATAACATCCGCTTCATGCTGAAGAAGAAAGTCCACGGTATCTGCTTGGGGGGTAGTACGGGGGAGGGGCATACGCTATCCGTCGAGGAGCTTGCGCGCTCCATCGAGATCGCTTGCGAGGAGATCGACGGTAAAATCCCGGTTGTCGCGGGGATCATCGCCAATAGCACACGTGATGCGATCGCGGCGGCCAAGGCCGTTTCGAAGTTCGATGTCGCCGCGCTGCAGATTACCCCGGTGCATTATGTCTTCAAGCCCACTGAGGATGCTACCTACGCACACTTCGAGCGTTTGACTCGTGAAGTCGATATCCCCGTCATCATCTATAATGTAGTGCCTTGGAACTATCTCTCGCCCCAGCTATTGGTACGGATCATGAAGGGCCTGCCCCAGGTCATCGGGGTCAAGCAGAGCGCCGGCGATCTCAAATTGATGGCTGATCTGATGCTGAGCGTGCCCGAAGGCCGTCGAGTGTTCACGGCAGTCGATGCGCTACTCTACCCGTCTTTCGCCATTGGTTCCCACGGCACGATAGCAGCCAATCCTGCAGCGGTGCCCGGGGTCTGCGTAACGCTCTGGAATGCCGTCAAGGCAGGGGATCACAAGCTCGCCAGAGAGGTTCACGAAGCGCTGCTAGCGTTCTGGAATACGATCTTCGCCGACAATTTGCCTGCCAACGTCAAGTACGTGCTGAGCAAGCAAGGTGTGCAGACCGGGCGGCCGCGTATGCCGATGCCGCCAACGAGCGCGGAGCAGGCCGCCGCCATCGATGCTGAACTCGATAACGTCCTTCGCTTCGATCAAACCTGAGACCGACGCCGCTGAGAAGCTCTCGCCGACCATGGCCAGGGCGATCGCCGACGGCGCCTTGTAGCCCGCCCGGCGGGCGTCGTCGCCCCTGCTGTCGCAACGCCCCGATTCCGGATCGGGGCGTTTTGCATTCGGAAGGCCCCGGCTGGCCGGCGCGATGACCGCCACTGATCACCACTGCCACGAGGTTCGACGCCGGCGCCCAGGGCGTGTGCCGACGTCGATCATCCGCGACGCGCGACGAGTTTCACCCCGACACTTCCCGATCGAGGCCAGACTCGAAAATGACCCTGTATGGTCATGGAAACATAAATTAGATTTTACTAATCTTATGCTAAAGTAGAAACTGACACTAATAAGAGTAGTTGAAAGTCAGTCTAACGATAAAGGAAATCAGACCGAGACGGCGGGAGAGAGGAGTCTTTCCGTCCAAACTGCCTTACGTCAGGGGATCGCATGAAACCGTCGACAGAATTGGTTCAAGTCAAAGAGTATCGAATTCACGTAGAACAGTATCGTCGCGAGGGAAACCGCAAGAGCATCATCTTGATCAACGGGGCGCTGGCCACGACCGGCTCGTTCAATCACTGCGTGAAATACCTGCGCGATGATCTGGATATCATCTTGTTCGATCTGCCTTTCACGGGGCAGTCCCGTCCACACAACCCGGCAGGGGGGGTCGTCACCAAGGATGAGGAAGTCGAGATCCTGCTGGCCTTGATCGATCGTTACCAGCCCCAGTCGATGTTGTCCGTCTCCTGGGGCGGCTACGCCGCGATGATGGCTCTGGCCCGCCGTCCGCCTTCCATCGAGCGTGCGGTCGTGGCTTCATTCTCCAGCCATCTCAACGAGCCCATGCGCAATTATGTCTCGAAGGCACGCGATCTGGTGATGGACGAGCGCTTCGGGGATGTGGCCAAACTGATGAACGATGAGGTGGGACGCTACCTGCCGAAGCTGCTCAAGCACGTCAATCATCGGCATCTCTCGTCGCTGGATAGTCGTGAATACCACCAGGCCTGTTTTCACATCGAGCAGATCCTGTCGCTGGACGATGAGGACTACACTGACCTCTATCGGAAAATCGACGTGCCGATCCTGTTTATCAACGGTGAGCTGGACGAACATACGTCGCCGGAAGCGGTGCGTGAACTGGGCAATTACATCGACGGCAGCCGATTTTGCACGCTACCCGATGCCGGGCATTTTCTCGATCTGGAGAATCGGAGCGCGCGACGACGAATGCAGCGGGTGTTGAAGGATTTCCTGATGCCGGCCATCTGCGATTCCGATGACCCAACCTCCTACCATGGTGCTCGATTCGATGTCGTCGACCATGACATGTCTTGTGTTCGCAAGTCACCGGTATCATCCCGCTTGCCGAGACAAAGCGTGGAGGGTTGATATCACCGGCCAGGGAAGCCCGGGCGGCCGGGCAGGCCGTTCGACGCGGATGTCGGCGATCGCCGTTCGGTCAGTTCGAGTATGCGCGTGCCGTTCCGGCCGCTGCGCTTGACGTCGTAAAGTGCCACGTCCCCGTGGCCGATCAGGGCTTCGAGATCGTCGGGTGGCCGCTCGAAGCGCGTGGCGCCGATGCTCAGCGCCACTCCATCAGCAGATAGAGCGCGGCGGCGGCCGAGATGGCGATGGTCAGGGTCAATATCGTGGCAGGGTCGAACGCCATGTTCGTGTCGATCCGTCTAAGTCCTGGCAGAAACGGTTTGCCGTCATGGCGTCTTCGGAAAATCGTGCGCTGGCGGCAGACGAGCGGTCATCGTCCATCCAGCGATTATCGGCGATAGCATCGATTTCTTGAACCGCTTGCGATCTCGCGCCGCAGCGGCGTGTCGGGCGTCGAGACTGGCCCGAATCAGGCGCTGGTGATGCTCGACAGCCCCCGGCCCTCGCCGGTCACCACGCGCCGGATACCGACTCGCTTCATTCAGAGGCGTCCGGAGCCAGCAAATGATCCAGCCGGCTACCGGCGGCCAGCGGCTGTTGGCCATCCTTGGCGAACGCTTCCCCGTCGAGTTCACCCACGAGCGTCAGCGTATCTGCTTCCCGGCGTAGTGCGGTGCCCTCGCGCAGCGCGACGACCAGCGCCTTGGGGTTGAGCGCCAGATATTCCGCCAGACGTTCCTCGCGACTCTCGCCGTTGTGGCCGGCGGGCTTGCCGGACAGGAAGTGCGGGTTGAGCTGGAACGGCACCAGGCCGAGCGTGACGAAGCTCGGCGGCTCGACGATCGGCATGTCGTTGGTGGTGCAGAGTGTTGGCCCGGCGATGTTGGAACCGGCACTCCAGCCGATATAAGGCGTGCCCGCCTCGACACGCTCGCGGAGGATGCCCAGCAGGTCGGCCTCGTAGAGCCGTTTGACCAGCGCGAAGGTATTGCCGCCGCCGACGGCGATCGCTTGGGCTTCGCGCACGGCGCTCTTGGAATCCGGCGCCTGATGAATACCGTCGACCTCGAGCCCGATGGCCGCGAATGCCGGGCGCACCTGTTCGAGATAGGCATCGAAGGTCTTGCCCACGCCGGCAAAGGGGATGAAGAGCACACGCTCGATGGATATCGGATTGGCTTCGAGGAAATCGGCCATCAGCGGTTGAGCGTGATCGAGATAGCCGGTGGTGCCGGCGCGAGAACTGCTTAGTAGCAGCAGGCGTGACATTGGAAGACTCCTCGGCGCCAAGGGCGCCTTTATCGGATCTATTTCGAGCCCAGTTTCAGGGTCGAGGAGAAGAAGCTGTAGAGTGCCGAGCCGGTGATGAAGCCGGCACCCAGGACATAGAGCTTGTGGCTGCCGGTCTCGCCGAAGCGCTGGACCACGATCCAGCGCACCAGCAGGGCGAGGTAGATCACGATGCCGGCGATGGGCGAGGTGATCAACAGCCCGGTCGCCAGCAGTACGCCGATCTGACGTGACACGCCGCCGGCGAACTGAATGATGGCACCGACGACACCCCAGATCAGCAGCTGCCTGGCGACGTCGAGGCTGGCACCGGCGTCGATGGTGGCGACGTAGACGCGCGCCACCGGTGGTACCAGATCGGCGGCGAAGTAAGCCTGGAACGCGAACGCCACGATCACGATCGCCACGCCGAAGCTGAACAGCTCGGCGAAGTACTGCTGGCGGCGACCATCCATCTCGTATTCAAGATCGCTGCCTTCGTCACGGATGGTCCAGCCCGCCTTGAGGTCATAGGCCATGTCGGCAAACGCCGGGCCGGTCGCGACGGTGAAGGCGACCAGAATGCCGAGTGCGGTGGTTGGAAAACCCAATAGCATGCCGATGACCAGGAAGATCAACGCCGTGGCGAACGACGGAAACCAGCCCGAGTGCATCGCCGCGATGCCCACGATCAACTCCGATGCCATCGCGGCCAGCGCAGCGAACACCAGCCAGCCGATCAGCATGCCGATTGACATGCCTGTATAGATGCCGGTACCCAGCGCCAGAATCAGCGCGATGACCAGATAGGCGCCGAAGCCGCTCAGCATGGCGGTGCGCATCTGCAGGGCCGATCGGGTCGGGCGCTGGGTCGATTCGCCATCGGCCTCGCTCTGGCGGCGGTCACGCCGCATCAGCAGCAGGATCTGGATCAGCGCCACCAGGCCTGCGCCGATCATGATCCCGTGGGGGATGTAGGCGGTGCTGATATCGAAGCCGAACAGCGTTTCGGAGTAGCCGCGCAGGATCAGGCCCGCGCCCAGCGCACACATCGCGAAGACATTGGCGATCCAGGCGATACCGAACATGTCCGCGGGAATGCCGAACGCCTTGCCGACCACGCCGCCCACCATGCCGACCAGCAGTAGCAGCGCGTTACGTCCCTTGTTGGCGGCGGCCTTGAGCGCTTCCGCCGTGGCCAGCCCCGGCGGCCAGGCCGCGCGGGCCGAGAAGACCTTGCTGTCGAAGGAGAAATAGAGGATTGAGGCGTCGGTGATCACCGCCAGCGCCGCCCCGATCAGCATTGGCACCAGCATCCCGGATTCGCCCATCAGAAACGGGATCGCCAGCGGCAGCAGCAGGCCGTTGGCCGCCGAGAAGGTGGCACCGGATATTGTCGTCTGTACCAGCGTCTGACTCTCCAGCGAACGGTAGCGGCGGAACAGCCGCAGTGGAATGTAGGAGAGCAGGATCGCGATCAGCGCACCGATGATCGAGGTATTGGGTGTGATGCCGACGCGGGTGATCAGCTCCATGCCGATGATCGCCCCCAGTACGCAGACGATGACGTTGACCACCATCTGGCCTGGTGCGAAGAAGCGTGGATGGCGGTGTTTTCCCTGAGTGCCGCTGGTGCCGGGCGTGGCCGGCGATGTGGTGTCGTTCATGTCGTTATCGCGCTCATTGTTGTGTTCGATGCTTTCAGACGGCCAGCAGCAGATTGGCCGCGCCGAAGACGAGCTGCCTGGGCGTGACGGTGCGCTTGCCGGAGAGTGCTGCGATGCGTCGCCGATGGGCCAGCGTGTATCCCATGCAGTCCAGGTAGAGCAGGTCGCCGTGCATCTCGGCGGCTTGCCTCGCGGCCCGCTCCAGTTCGGCGGGATCACCGTAGGGTGAAGCGCTGAGCGTTTCGACGCTGAATCCTGCCGCTTCCCAACGCGTTCGGGTGTTCGCCATTTGCCGCGGCTCCGGGCTCATCACCAGCAGTCGTCCACCGGGGAACAGCGCCTGAATGCCATGGCGTACCAGTCGTTTCGGCGACAGCACCGGCAGGCCCAGATGGCGATAATCCGGCAACTCACCGGTGCACAGCACTACGATGGCGTCGACGCCGTCGTCGCTTGCCATGATGCGGATCGCTGTGTCCAGCAGCGGCTCCAGATCGGGTTCGGCGATGGTGACCTGGCGGCCATCCCGCATTCGCGAGACCAGTACCTGCGGTTGGTCGCTCACCGGATAGCGGTTCTCGATCTGCTCCAGCGTCAGCGCATCCAGCGCGCCGCGTTCGAGACACTCGATGCTCGCATCAAGCAGCGTGGCGAGGTCGTCGTGCAGATCGCTGCGCGGCGACTGGCCGATGGTGACGATACCGAGCCGCGCTCTGCAGGCTGCGTCGCTCATCCCCGCGCGCCACCCTGCTGGAAACGGGTCTGATCGCCGTATAACTCGATCAGCCGCGAAAATTCGTCGGCATCGAAGAACTGGCAGATGCCGGCGGTAAAGTCCTTGGCCACTTCGACGGCGAAACGCGCGGCCTGCTCGATATCCACCTCGTGACTGGCACCGGTGGCACAGCCCGCAACAGCGATTTCGGCGGCCAGCGCCACGCCGATCACCGGTGCCGAGGTGGCGACAGCGGGCTGCAGAATGCTGTTGAGATGATGCAGGCCATTGCCGTAGGGCGTGATGTCCTGCTGGGTCAGCGCGAACACTTCCGGCAGGCGGCCGGTGACACGGGACAGGATATCCATCAGGTCTTCGCTGGTACGCAGGATGTAGCCCTGCTTGACGGTCGGTGATATCGCCACGCCACGCACGTTGATGATGCGATTGCCCTTGGTGGTGTCGATGGAGACGATGGCGTCCATGGCGGCATCGATCTCGTGCCCCCAGGTGTCCTCGAAGCTGATCGGTGAATCCATGAACGGCACCGGATGGTGTTCACGGGTCGGCGCGTCTGGGCAGATGTGCGTTGTCACGATCACGTCGCCGGCGAGCCGGTCACCGTTTGCGGCCATACCGATCAGCTTTGCCGCCGCCGCCGTGGCGGCCAGTGCGCCATCACCGTCGGAGACATAACCGGTGATCTCCGGACGCGCGCCGACCCCTCCGAGCCGACCGATCACGCCCAGTGTCGGCGCGTCGCCGCCGGTCTGCTTGCCGCGATTGCCTGCGATCGTCACATGCAGGAAGTCGGAAGCGCCTTTGTCGGAGGTGACGCGGGTGACCTTGATCGCTTCCGGCATCGCACCGCACGCGACTAGGTACGCCTTGACGCGATCCCCCGAGGCGCCGGGGCTGTCGAGGATTTCGTGGAGATCGATGACTTGCTTGAGCATGTTGCGCCCTTGAATGCCAAGGAGGGATTTTGGGTGTAGAAGCAGAATACGTGGCGCAATTAATCGGATAAATTCGAATGAAGAATGGATTGATTGGATATCCCGATGAATAATGTAACCGCACGTCAGCTCGAGGCGCTAATCGCCGTTGCCGACCTCGGCAGCTTCACCGAAGCCGCTGAAAAGCTTCACCTTTCTCAGCCTTCGCTAAGTCACTTGATTCGCCAGCTCGAGGACATTCTCGGCGTGAGGCTGTTCGAGCGGACCACGCGAAAAGTGCGACTTGCCGCCGCGGGGCAGGAGTTTCTACCGGTGGCGGAGCGGGTGCTTGCAAGGCTGGAGAGGGGCATGCAAGACATGCGCGCACTCGCCAGTGGCCAGCGGGGCCGCCTCAGCTTCGCGGCCCTGCTCACCGTTGGCGGTAGCCTGGTCCCTGCCGCCATGGCCTCGTTTCAGGCGCGCTATCCCGATATCGTGCTGGAGTATCTGGAGGAGAGCGACGAGCCGATCTATCAGCAGGTAATGGCCGGGGATGTCGACTTCGGCGTCAGCGTGGCGCCAACCGCCGTCGACGAGGTGGATTTCCAACCGATCTACAAGGATTACCTCTACTTCGTCTGTTCGCCGCGCCATCCCCTAGCCGGCGCTTCCGAAGTGAGCTGGCAGCAGATCGTCGAGTGGCCGTTCATCGCCATGAAGACCCGGACCAGCATGCGGCGTCTGACCGAGAAGGGGTTCGCCATGACTGGCAGGCCGATGCTGCCGGTACAGGTCGCCGCCTATCAGTCGACCATTCTTGGCATGGTCGCCAACGATATCGGCGTCAGTGCGCTGCCGTCGTCGCTCAAGATGATGTTTCGCCGTGACGATGTCTGCCTGATTCCGATCCGGGAAAGGCTTTATCGTGACATCGGCGTGCTGACGTCTCGCCGCCGTGAGCTGACGCCGGCGGCGGAGCGTTTCATTGAGGTGTTGAAGGAGGTCGTCGAGGCGAATCGCTCGCTGTTACCGAGTCCGGAGTGAAGGCCGGGGGATGAGGGGAGAAGGATGAGCGCATGCCAGCGCGACCCTCTCGATGACGCGGGAGATGGCGCAGGTGTGGGAGGTCTCGAACCGCTGGTTGGCACCGGTCCGATCCCAGATCATCGCCAGACTGATATCTCGTTTGTCCCCGAGAATCCGATGACGCGTATGGCAGAGGAACGGACAAGGATCCCGAGCGACCGGGGCCGCTCGGGTGGCGCCACACGCCATCACCAGTGGTAACGCACTTTGGCGAAGATCTCGCGCCCCTGGTTGTAGTAGTCCGCGGTGCCGGATCCGACGACGTGCTGTTCGTCCAGCAGGTTGGTGACGTTGACGCTGAAGTCGGTGTTGGGCAGGAGCTCGTAGTCGAAGGCTGCATCGAACAGAGTCGCCGCTTCGCTCTTGGCGTCGTTGGCAGCATTGAAGTAGTAGGTGCCGGTGTAGCGGGCGCCCAGGCCGAAGCTCATGTCGAGGTCGGGCAAGGTGTAGTAGCCCCACAGCATGGCGCTGTGTCTAGGCGCGATCTGAATGTCGTTGCCGTCGATCGGGGTCACGACGCCGCTGACGGTGATCGAGCCCTCTTCCACCTCTGGCTGCATGTAGGTGTAGCCGCCGATCACGCTGAGGTTATCGGTGACTTCGGCCTTGATCTCGAGGTCGAGTCCACGCACTCGGTATTCGCCGACTGTCTGCTGGTCGATGGTGCCGTCGTCCTGGGTGACGGCGATGCCGACGTCCTCCCGAGTCAGGTCATAAATCGCGGCGGAGAATAGCGCGTCGGTCCATAGTGGTGAATATTTCACGCCGACTTCGTACTGCTTGCCGCGCTCCGGTGTGACCCCGATGGTGGGCGGTGCCACCGATTCCACGTAGCTCACGTAGGTGGAGACTTCCGGATTGATGATGTAGGTCAGGGCACCGCGCCAGGTGGTTTCCGAGATGTCGTCAGAGTCGCTGGTGCCGGTGAGGTAATCGGTGCTGGAGAGATCGAGATCGTCGTTACGCACGCCGGCCGTGACCACGAAGGTGTCGTAGAACGAGAAGTTCTGCTGCAGGAAGACGGCGCGGGTGTCGTACTCCTGCTTTTCGTGGTCGTACGGCGTCAGCGAGGCGGGCGCGCCGCTGTAGACGGGATCGTCGATGTCGATCGGCGTGCCGGCGGCGTAGACGGAGTACCCGGTGGACTCGCCG
>NZNW01000113.1 GCA_002695065.1 Salinicola sp.
GGAACTCAACTACGGAGTCGATCTATCAACCATCTGAGGGTGGTATCAGATTGATGGGGTGAAGGTGCCCCATCAACCATTAAATCCGTATACCCGAAATAATCCGGCGCTTACTGAGAGCGGGGAAAATGATACGAGCCCCTAGCGGGGCTCGTGTAGCACTTCAAGATGCTTGGCAGGAAGCCGCCATGTCGAGTTTGACGTCGTAAACATCAGTTTTGACTTGGGCCAAACCCAAGATCGTGTGGAACAGATTGGCGTGACTGTGATGAGATCCAGCCGCTTGCTGAATGCACCTGTAATCAATGCCTTCATCGTGCCGGATATTCTTGGAAAGCCACCAAATCATGGGAACATGCGTCTGCTCGTCAGGCGCGATCAGATAGGGCAACCCGTGGAGGTAAACACCATTTTCACCTAAGGATTCTCCGTGATCAGAAGCATACAACATCGTTGAATCATAGTTATCCTGCGTTTCCAGATAGTCAATGATTCCGGATAATACATGATCATTGTAAAAGATCGCATTATCGTAAGCATTCTTGATGCTTTGAACGTCACACTTACTTAAGTCATCCTGCTGACACACAGGAGTAAATTTTTCATAGACTTTAGGATAACGCTTATAATAGCTAGGCCCGTGATTGCCCATTTCGTGCAGAACGATGACGGTATTTTTCTTAAGCTCCTTGGTTCTCACCTGTAATTGTTCTCGGAGCGCATCGTCAAAGCATTCATCCTGGCCACACCCTGGTGTTTGGGTCGATGAATCTAGCTTGATACTGGGAATTCGATCACAAACACCCTTGCAGCCGGATTGATTATCGATCCACAGCACGTCGTAGCCGGCCATCTTCAGCACATCCAGTAGCGCCTCATGCTGGTCTATCGCACTTTCGTCGTAATTGTCTCTGCCCCAAGGTGAGAACATACACGGAACTGAAACGGCTGTACTCGTGCCACATGAGGTTACGTTGGAGTAGTTAACCAGATCCCGATTGGCAAGCTCAGGCGTCGTCTGTCGATCATAGCCGTTAAGCCCCCAGTTAGCGGCACGAGTAGTTTCTCCGACAACCATAACAATCAACTTTGGTCTATCACTGCCCTCGTAGGTCGCTTGGGCGGTCAAAGGGATCTTCGTCTCAACTTTATTTTTCTCGCTTGCTGTTAACACCCTAGCCAATGATACAACATAGTTCCCAGGAGTTAAAAGATATCTCATCTCCGGATTATTACGCATCTCCGAAGCAAAACTCTGATAAATGAGAAGCGCGCTGCCGATTAGCAGAACGACGCCCGACAAAAAATAACCGACCTTTCTGAAAACTGTGACTTTCCAACCACTCCTTACGACCTTGAATCTCAGCAAAATTAGAATAGGCAATCCCGCAAATATCAGCAGATGCTTAAAAAAGCCAGCCGTAATTAGCTCGCTTGCCTCATGAGAGTCAGTCTGAAGCGTATTCACCACCATAGTTGTATCGAAATACGTGTGATATGCGGAGGTAAAATAGCTGATGCTAGCGGCAACCAGCATTAATACTATCAACACTGGTTTTGCCGTGTATCGAGTCGCAAATAGCATATAAACGATGTACTGAACAAGAGTCATCAGTACACCGTATCCTATCAAGGTCAGCCACGACCCGGCTAAGGCCGGAGAATGCAAATCCAGCACCTTCTGCCAGAAGGCATTATTATAAAATAATGTGAATGCTACCGAGACAATTAGCGTCAACAGTTCTGGGCTTGCCGTGGGGCGACGGCTCAGTAAATTTATGAACTTGTTCATGCCCCCTCCTTTTTGACGTGATGAGTGGGGGCAATGACTGGTCGAGCGGCGTGGGACATCCACGCATTCACGAATTCGGACTGGGCGCTGAACTTCCTTAGCATCAGCCACCCCAAAATGGCGCTGCACGACCAGCAGATCATGAGCGTCGACAGATCGTGCGATAAGAAATGAGCGCCCCTGAGCTGTTGATCGATACCGAAAACCAAACCCATGCTCAGGCCTATCGCCAAGCCAACATACCTCCAACTCGGCGCCATTACGGCAAGAAGAAAATACAACGCAACCCAGCCATAGCCCGCACTAGCATGGCCCGCAGGAAAGCATGCCGTATCAGGCATGCCTGCTGGACGGCTTTCAAACAGACCGATAAAAGGAAGATCACCACCGTAGCGTGCAAGATCCCAAGGGCAATCCATGCTGATGGAGTTTTTGATGAGGCTTACAAGCACCGTGGATGAAGCCACGGAGGTGATGAGGTACAGCAAAGGTCGACGCCAATGGCCGAGGCTCTTTTTCATAAATGCCGTCACCGCAAATCCAATCAGCCCGGCTCCCATCAACTCGCTTAAAATTCGTCCATCGTCATGAAGAATGGATTTAGCGATAGCATTATCTTTCAGTAACCACTGACCGCCCTCCCAGTGGTAGAGATAATCAGCAATATAAAAATCTATGTCATAGAGCTGAAACAGCAGCATTAGCGCAATAAAAAAAAGCCATCCGTAAAACAATCGCAACAGATGGCTTTCGAATCCTACAGAAGTATGCATAGCCATACTCCTGCCATTAGGACCAGACTGACCAAGACCGCTGCCGATCCCATATCTTTTGCGCTACCGCTCAGCGGATGAAACTCTAGGCCGATTCGGTCCACGACTGCTTCTAACGCGGAATTTAGCAATTCAACAATGATGACCAGTATTGCGGTCCCAAAAAGCATAGCCCGCTCTAAACCGGAAACGTTAGCCATCAAAACCACAGGCAACAGCACCGCACACAATATGATTTCTTGCCGAAATGCCGCCTCCTGCTTCCATGCATGCCTGAGGCCGAATACGGAATATCTAGCTGCGTATAGGATCCTCGCAAGGCCTTTGCGAGAAGGAACCACAAAATGCTCTATCGTTGTCTTCACTTAAGACAGTCCCTCTGACGTCATATCGCCGGCGCACCAGAACTCGGGCCGACTTCAGATGGGCATATTGGGAGAGGTGCCTTAAGAAAAGATTATAATCACTGCACTATTTTTTTCCTTCACATAAGTGTTTTTTAAGCAATTTGGTATCTATCACAACAACCGTATAAAAACTTTGTCACCTTACCGAGGTTCGCAGTCATATAAACGGCATCTAGTGCTAGAAACACAACCCAAATTCACCTCTGACAAGTCACACCGCTTCATTAACTACCGATAAATCGGCGAAAAAACCTAAAGTGCAATGCTGACTATAGGGTGATTAGCACGCCTCCGCTTGAAAGGACCAAGACCACTATCCACGCTGGCAGTTTCCAGACGCTCAGCAGGAGGAAGCCGGTCAGCGCCAGAGCGAACTCACGGGGGCCGTGAATCGCACTGGTCCAGACTGGCTGGTAGAGGGCGGCGCCCAGAATGCCCACGACCGCCGCATTGGCCCCACGCATCATCGCTTGCGCGCTGTCCCAGCGCCGGAATCGGTTCCAATGGGGCAGTACCGCCACCAGCAGCAGCAATCCGGGCAGGAAAATCATCACCAGCGCCACGGCGGCGCCCGCCAAGCCGCCGGCGAGCGGCGTCATCAACGCGCCCAAATAGGAAGCAAAGGTGAATAGTGGCCCAGGTACGGCTTGGGCGGCTCCGTAGCCGGTCAGAAACTCGTCCGCGGCGACCCAGCCGGACTGCACCACCTCAGTCTCGAGAAGCGGCAACACAACGTGACCCCCCCCGAACACGAGAGCACCAGCGCGATAGAAAGCATCCATGACCGACAGTAAGGCGGTGGGAAAAGCCCAAGCCAGTAACGGCAAGCCGAGCAGAAGTGTGATGAAAGCGAACCCCGACAGATAACCGGCACGAGTAGACACCGGGAAAGTCAGATTTTGGACATCGGTTACGGCGTGAGTCCGACAAAGGATAATGCCTGCCGCCACCCCAATCATGATGGCGGCCACTTGTCCCGCTGGACCGCTCACCAACGCCACGGTGAACACGGCGGACAAGGCAATGCCGGCGCGCCGAGAATCGGGACAGAGACTGCGCGCCATTCCCCACACGGCGTTGGCGACCACGGCCACGGCCGTTATCTTTAGGCCGTGGATGATGCCTTGGCTGATGGGGCCATCAAGCACTTCAGCGCCCAGGGCGAACAACGCCAGCAAAATGGCCGAGGGCAGCGTGAAGGCCGTCCAAGCCGCCGCCGCGCCCCAGGGGCCGGCGCGCATCAGCCCTAAAGCGAATCCCACCTGACTACTGGCGGGCCCAGGTAGAAACTGGCAGAGCGTCACCAGGTCTGCGTACGCTTGTTCAGAAAGCCAGCGGCGTCGCTCTACGAACTCGCTGCGAAAGTAACCCAGGTGAGCGATGGGACCACCAAAGGAAGTCAAGCCCAGCAACAGAAAGGCCGCGAAGACCTCTCTAATAAGTCCGGCAGGGCGTGGTGTCTGATTCTCCATCCGGGCTCCTTGCCATGGCTCTCTTACAATGGACTGTCGTCTTTTAAGGCCTCGCCGGTCAGCTCTCTCAGCTGGCGTTTGGCCGTTTCAAGCCCTTCTCGACCTAGATCGGTCGCGCGATAGAACTTACGGCGAACGCTACCCTGATGCGCTTCGCGGGAGATCAGGTATCCCCTGTTCTCCATCGAGTGCAGCATGGGATAAAGAGTGCCGGGGCTCAGTCGATAGCCGTGACGCGCCAGCTCATCGATCATCCATTGTCCGTTGATTTCATGCTCGGCGGCATGGTGAAGGACGTGTAGTCTGACCAGGCCCACGAGCAAGTGATGATGCTTCATTGTATTGACTTCCGGTCTACCGAAAACGAAGATCGATATCGACTTTCGTTTTAGCAAGTCTTGCTCCTGATCGCAAGCCAACCCCCTCCTCTCATGGATTAGACAGATGTTGATAGAGAATGCGGTCTTGCTGGTAGCGACCGGCTTTGGCCTGGGATGGATATCCTGGGCACCGGGGACAATCGGGTCGCTGATCGGTGTGCCGTTGGCCTGGTGGCTGACACATCACTCGCCGCAACGCCGGGTTGTCATTCTGTCGGTACTGCTGGTCACGGCAGTGCCAATTTGTCATTGGGCTTCAATCTGGCTCGGCGGCGGAGATCTCTCCCAGATCGTCGCCGATGAGTACCTGGCGTTTCCGATCGCCATGCTCGGAATCACGGTGGCGCGCCGTGCCTGGACGATGGGAGTGGCGTTCGTGTTATATCGGCTGTTCGATGTCACCAAGCCATTGCCCATTGGCTATAGCGAAGCCATCGGTGGCGGCTTGGGTATCGTGCTGGATGACGTTATGGCGGCATTCTTTGCATGTATTGTGCTCTTTGTGGGGCTTACCCTGTGGCACCGATGGCATTCCAGGTGAAGCGATGATCCTGCCACCGTCACGCAAAAACCCGGTCGATCGAAATGCCTGAGATGTGGCTTCGGGGAGGCCTCAGTTGAATGAACACCGAATTGGGATAAATCACGATATCCGGCGCCTTCCGGATTTTCAGGAACCATTCAGGAACCGGCTGTATCTTCGGCAAACAGATTCAGTCTCTCGATGAGCCATGAGAATATTACTGGTAGAAGATGATGAGCTGTTGGCGGAAAGTTTGGCAGAGCTTCTAGATGATGCTGGCTACCGCACCGACATTTCACCTAGTAGCCGATCGGCGTCTGCGCTCTCGGCTAGCGAGGAGTACACGCTGGTCATTCTGGACCTTGGTTTGCCGGACGGCTCCGGGCTGAGTCTCCTCTCCGACTGGCGGGACGCTAAGTGGTCTGTGCCGATACTGATTCTGACCGCAAGAGATAGCTGGATGGATAAGGTCGAAGGGCTTCGCGCCGGCGCCGACGACTACCTCACCAAGCCTTATCATGAGGAAGAGTTGCTGGCGCGCCTGGAGGCCTTGTTGCGTCGTCGAGGTAGTCATTTTTCCTCCCTTCTGGAGATCAACAATCTTCGGCTCGATGAGGCACGCCAGCAGTTCAGTCTGGATCACCAGGAGTGGCAAACACTCACCTCCACCGAATTTCGGCTTCTGCGCTACCTGATGCGCCACCCTGATCGCGTTCACTCCAAGCGACACTTGCTCGAACAACTCTACGCGCTCGAGCAGGATGCTGCGGCTCCCAATCTCGTCGAGGTCTATATCGGCAGACTACGTCATCGGCTCGGACGTGAGCGCATCGTGACGCGCCGTGGTGAGGGGTACATGCTTGTCTCGGTTTAGCCGGCGAAGCCTACGCCTCCGGTTGCTGGGTAGCCTGGGCATTGCGGCGCTGATCGTCGTCGGGAGTACCTGGGTACTGCACGGACTGCTGCTGGACCAGTTGGCACGGAATTTTCTCGCCGATCGCTTACAGCAGGAATCCGAACTGGTCGTGCGCCGATTGCGCCTCGAGGGCCCGAGTGCCCTGTCGCTGCCACCTGATTCCAGCCCCGCCGAAACCTTTCACCACTTCTATCAGTTGCGGACCAACGGCCGTGTCTACGCGACTCACGATGCGCTCGAGACATTGCCGACCGGGGACACAGAAGGCGCGCAACTCTTGCAGTGGCGCGATCATCGACTGCTGCTGTGGCGAACCGGATTGATGCTTGCCGGCGAACCCGCCACATTGACGGTCGGCGAAGACTTCGCCGGCATCGAGCGAGGACTGACACGCCTTCACTGGTGGATCGGTGCAGCGGCCATGGTGCTGCTGTTGCTGTTGATACTGCTCAACCTGTTCGCGGTCAATCATGCTTTACGCCCGTTCGGTCGGCTATCGCGCCAGCTCATCGAGCTGCAACGCGGCGAGCGCCGCCGCCTGGACATCAAAACCGTCTCCGAGCTGAAAGCCCCCATCGCTCAACTCAATACCCTTCTCGACGAACATGAACGTCGTCAGCAGCGCTCGCGGGAGTCACTGGCCAACCTTTCTCACGCGATCAGGACGCCACTAACGGCGGTCATGCAAGCCCTTCGCTCAAAACGAGCCCTGGATGATCAACGTCGTAAGCAGATTCTGGCTCGTCTCGACGACATCGATGAAAAACTGGAGAGCGAACTACGCCATTCGCGTATCGCCGGCCAGTCTACAGGACAGCAACATACCGGCATGGCAGAAGTCATTTCCATGCTGGAAATGTTTCGTACCCTCTACCCCGATCGCATCTTCGTTCTCGATGACACCGCCGTCGTCGATTTCCGGATACCGCTGGAGCGTCAGGACGGCATGGAGATGCTCGGTATCGTGCTCGACAATGCCGGTAAATGGGCGCGCCAACGCGTCGAGCTTACGCTACTTCCCAAGCCCTGTTGCCTAAGGCTCGAGGATGATGGCCCGGGGGTTCCGGATATCATGCTCGAGCGCCTTGGCCAGCGAGGCGTCAGGCTTGATGAACAACATCGTGGCCACGGCCTGGGGCTCTCCATTCTGTCACAGCTCACCGAACGCTACGGCGGTCGTGTGACCTATGGCCGTTCACGACTGGGCGGGCTGCGGGTCGAAATCACGTTACACCCTGGCTCGGCACCGTGAAGATACTTTTCTCGTTTTGGCGGATCCATTCAGCCTCTTTTCAGCTTACCCACGTTTACTGTTGGCGAAGGCTCATGAACGCTCCGGAGATTCGTCATGCCAAGCAGAAACATCGCATTGTTGTTATCCGCAACATTCATGCTGGGTGCCCAAGTGGCCCACGCTTCACTGCCCGACCAGGCGACACTCTATAAAAGCCCTTCCTGCGGTTGCTGTGCCGCTTACGGCGATTATCTGAAGGAACGTGGTGTCGATGTCAAAGTCGTGGAAACCACCAACCTCGGCGAAATCAAAGAACGCCTTGACCTTCCTCATGGACTCGGGAGCTGCCACACCCTCGAGATGGGGGGCTACGTTGTCGAGGGCCATGTCCCCGGCGCAGCGCTCGATCGGCTTTTTGCCGAACGTCCAAGCGTTCGCGGTATAGCCCTGCCCGGCATGCCGGCTGGCACACCGGGGATGCCCGGCGATCAGGCTCGGGCCTTGAACGTGCATCAGTTCGACGATAACGAAACTCAAGTGTTCATGACCCTGCCGATATCGGCAGGTTGATTCTGGCACCCGGCAATCTGGTTTTGGTATCCGCCGGCCTCGATCAGCGGGCGAAAACATCATTTTTAAATATCCTTTCTCATAACAGCGGAGCTTTTTGATGAAATTCCTGTTCTTGCTTTTCACCTTGACTGCCGTCAGCGCCTCAGCCTTGGCAGATACCGGCCACGGTCAGTCACACCAAAGTGAGCCCGCGCCCAGCCGAACGATCGATATTCAGGCCGGAAGCATGTGGTTCGACGCCGACAAACTGCAGATTGAACCCGGTAAGACGGTACGTTTTCGGATCGAAAACGTATCCATGATTCCCCACGAATTTTCTATCGGCAGCGGCCGCATGCAGCAGATGCATCGAGAAATGATGCAACAGGGCGGAGACCATCACGGCGCTGAAGGCAGCGATAAGATGATGGGCGATCATCACAACGGCATGATGGATCACGGTGAGACCCAAAGCGCAGCCGTCACCATAGCGCCGGGCGAGACCGAGACACTGATCTGGACCGCACCCGAGCAGGGCGACGTCATCGAGTACGCGTGCTTCCTTCCCGGTCATTACGAAGCCGGGATGAAAGGAACCGTCACCTTGAATTCGAACGCTTGAACCTTGGTCATGCGCACCGCACGCGCTCTTAGGTGATCTCACGCACGTTGGGGAATGAAATCCATGAAACATCGCTCGATCGATAATGATCGTCGTCGACTTCTGATCGCACTGGCCGGAACCGGCGCCCTAGCAGGATTGGAGTCACTGCTACCCAGCTATGCCCGAGGCGAGGCGCTCTCTTCGCAGAGTGGGGTCGCGGCGCTGGTTGCGGGCGGCTCGCCCCGCCCTGTCTCGCTGGATCTCGACGTGCGTCGAGAACGGGTTGCCATCGCCGGTGGCCTTGGCAGCGGCATCACCATCAATCGTTCGATTCCCGCGCCGCTAATCGAACTATGGGAGGGGCAAACCGCACGCCTGCGCATTCACAACCATCTCGATGAAGATACCTCTATTCATTGGCATGGTTTGCTCTTGCCGTTCGAGATGGATGGCGTGCCAGGTGTGTCGTTCCCCGGCATCGCACCTGGCGAAAGTTTTGAGGCGGCATTCCCCGTGCGCCAGAGCGGCACCTATTGGTATCACAGTCACTCCGGCATGCAGGAGCAGATCGGTCTGACCGGCCCGCTCGTCGTGCACCCTGCAGCCCCCCATCGGATACAGGCCGATCGCGAATACGTGATCATGCTCAACGACTGGACCTTTGAAGATCCACATAGAGTGATGGCACGGCTGAAAAGTCAAAGCGACTACTACAACTACAACGAACGCACGGCAGGCGATTTTTTCGAGGCCGTGGAGAAGCATGGTTGGAAAGCCACGCTACAAGACCGTCTGGCGTGGAACAATATGCGCATGAGTCCCAGAGACATTGCCGATGTGACAGGGTCGACGTACACCTACTTGATGAACGGCCGTCATCCGGCGGCTGGCTGGGAAGGACTCTTTCAACCGGAAGAGAGGATACGGCTGCGGGTTATCAATGCCTCGGCAATGACCTACTTTAACTTCCGCATTCCCGGCCTGGCCATGACAGTGGTAGGTGCTGACGGTGAGGAAGTGGAGCCGGTAGAAACCGACGAGTTTCAGATCGGTGTCGCAGAAACCTATGACGTTATCATCGAGCCGCGAGCAGACACTGCCTACACGCTGATGGCGGAATCAATGGACCGCAGTGGTTTCGCCTTGGGCACTTTGGCGCCTCGCGCTGGCATGCGCGCGGCGGTACCCCCGTTGAGAGAGCCACCGCAGCGCACGATGGTGGATATGGGTATGGATATGTCGCACGGCGCCATGGGCGGCATGGCCGCCGGTGAGATGAGTGGCATGAGCGATGGCAGCATGTCGATGAACCACGGCTCCATGAATGGCATGAGCGATGGTGGCATGTCGGGTATGAATCACGGCTCCAGGAATGGCATGGGCGATGGCAATATGTCGGGTATGAACCACGGCTCCATGAATGGCATGAACGATGGCAGTATGTCGGGTAGGAACCACGGCTCCATGAATGGCATGGGCGCTGGCAGCATGTCGGGCATGAATCACGCCGGCGGCAACCACAACGCCATGGCCGGAATGGGCGGAATGGGCGGAATGGGCGGAATGGGCGCAGAGGATGCCGGCCCGGTCGTGTCACGCCATGAGCAAGGCGGCCACGGACCCGGCAACATCAACGTCGCCGAGCTGCAGCGCAACCGGCTCGGTGAACGTGGGACCGGTCTCGAGACTGTCGATCATCGCGTGCTCACCTATAGTCAGCTACGCAACATCAAGCCCATGCGCGACCGACGCCCGCCGTCACGTACGATCGAACTGCACCTGACCGGCAATATGGATCGCTACATGTGGTCATTCGACGGCGTGAAGTATTCCGACGCCGAGCCAATCGACATCGTGCTGGGAGACCGTATTCGTCTGGTGCTGGTCAACGACACCATGATGGAGCATCCCATCCACCTACATGGCATGTTTATGGAGCTGGAGAACGGACAGGGGGAACACCTACCGTTCAAACACACGCTCAGCGTCCTGCCGGCCTCGCGTGCGTCATTACTTCTCACTGCAGATGAACCGGGTCGCTGGGCTTTCCACTGCCATTTGTTGTACCACATGGATGCCGGGATGTTCCGGGTAGTCAGAGTCGCTCCGGCGGAGGCGTTCGACAATGTTTAACAGCAAATTCACCTGTTGCGGAACACTCCTCCTCGCGGCTCTATGCTTGCCAGTCGCCGCTATCGCCGACAACCATGGCCGTGCCAATGTGGACGAAGTCGTCCCCGGCGGGCCTCTGAACGCCCACAGCGGCTCTCCCGCCGAGTGGAACGAACCGGTACATGATGACGCGCTGTTCAGCCAGATACTCCTGGATCGGTTCGAGTATCGCGACACAAACGGCGCCCCCAACGCCTGGCTGTGGGATGCCCAAGGCTGGATTGGAAACGACATCGACCGTTTCTGGTGGAAAAGCGAAGGAGAAGGGCCAACCAATGGAGGAGGTCCCGAAAGCAGCGATCTCCAGTTGCTCTATAGTCGCGCGATAAGCCCGTTCTGGAACTTGCAGACGGGCGTGCGTCAAAGCTTCAATCCGGACCCTGATCGACGCTTCGCGGTCGTTGGCTTTCAGGGGCTGGCACCTTTGATGATGGAAACCGACACTGCGTTATTCGTCAGTGACGAGGGTGATGTCAGCGCAAGCACCGAATTCGAATATGAAATGCTCATCACTCAACGACTGATTCTTCAGCCTCGGCTGGAGCTCTCGGCATCGCTTCAAGATGTGCCGGAATATGACCTGGAGCAAGGCCTCAACAGCAGCGAGGTCGGGCTGAGGCTAAGTTATAGCCTGATACGGGAGATCAGCCCTTACGTGGGGATCAGTCATGAACGCAATTACGACGAGGATGAATCGACTACTGCATGGGTAGTGGGTCTGCGAGCCTGGTACTGAGTCTCTGCTGTGGGGAGGAGGAAGCATCACGATGGCATTTTTACCCGTGAAGGACACACCTGATCGCTACGGCAGAATCAGCCGATGGTTACACTGGGGAATCGGCGCGCTGCTGCTTTGGCAACTTGGCGGGATGGCAGCAAAAATATTATGGGGACACCCACAGTGGGTACAAGCCTGGCTTTCGACCCATCAACCCCTGGGCACGCTGTTGATGGGCTTGATTGTACTTCGCGCACTTTGGGCACTGTTCAACTTACGCCACCGCCCAGCTCACGTCGGCAAGTTAGCCAAAATCGCGACTTTGTCGCACTTATTGCTCTATCTGCTAATGCTGGGAATACCGGCTCTCGGGCTCTACATGACCTGGCTCGGTGGTCAGCCCTTCGCACCTTTCGGCATACCTTTATTCGACGGCGGAAGCACCCAAGGTCCTCGGATGATGCAGGCTCGCCAGTGGCATGTCTGGCTTGGCTGGACCCTGCTGGTGCTGATTGTCGGTCATGCCGGTATGGCACTGCTTTGGCACGGCCTGATACGCCGGGATGGTACTCTTAGCCGCATAGCCGGGCCCCGGCGCCGCTGATCTAGCGTCAGTTCGAAGCAAGATTTCGAAGATATTCGGATGAAATAATTGGTAGAGCTCCCTGTTTCCAATCTTTTGATCCTCTTGAAGAGTCGATGGATCGGACCGAAAATACTTGTCGGACTCAGGGAGACTCATGCAGGAAACCATGAATGCCGTCTCATCGTCATAGGTGTGACGTATCCATCATGGTTTGAGTGATTCTAGTCGGTGTCCTTTATAATTCGATAGTTTGCATATGGATCCCGTGCGATCGTGTTAGACAATGCGGCCTTTCCCGATCCTTATGTTCGTCAAAATGCAGGACAAATGCAGCTATAATTCGGAAATTGGAGGACTCACTCGCCAAACAAGCTAACCAGTGCCGCTCTGCTGGTCGGTTCTTCAAGATTTATTTGCTGGCAACACGGCATCCCCTACCCTCTACCGGCCACCGGCTACCGGCTACCGGCTATAGAAATATCATTTCCTATGCACCAAACCTTTTCAGTCATTTTAAACACCGTTAGTGGTCTGAATCTTCAAGCAGATTCGAGAAACGTTCGAAATACAGAGAGGCTATAAAGAAACAGAGTTTAACATAAGTGGTGCTATCATAGGTCGGACGAGGTGTCGTGGCATGAACATCTGAAGACCTATCTAATTTGGTGAAAGGATTGCAATGTGATAGAACAAGCAGAACCGCAAAGAAAACATTCACTTAGTGCAATTGACTTACGCCACCCCATTACCAGATTCGCTTTTCAAGTTTATCCATCAATATTCGTATCGCTTTCAGCTCCAGTTCAGATTCGTCGCACATACTTAGGCTGTACCAACTTTTAGGAGATTGTCATGAACCGTGGAATTCAAGCATTGACCTTAGCGCTTGCCGTGGCTATCACTGCACCCGCCTTTGCTGCTCCGGGACATCAAGATACAGCGAACAAGATATTACAAGAAGGTATCTCTTCTACCCAGCAGTTAGCGAGCACCTCCGTTCGCTACCAAGTCCCGGTTGATCGGGCTGGTAAGCTTTACTTAAGCAGCGAACACCTTGCCAGCGATTCAGGCCAATCAATGGCAATCGAAGCTGCATTATACAACTCTGCTGATCAGCTACTAGCTAGCGACACCGACAACAGTGGACACTTCATGATCACCGAGGACGTAACACCGGGGCAGTACTACCTTGAGATAAAAGGTTCTGCACTGGGCAGTGTCAACGAGTCAAACAGTCGTTACAACATACACATGGGATTTGAATAGCCACAAAAAATAATTAAATCAACGCACCAGGCCCTAAACAAAGGGCCTGGCTGTCACGTTTTTGGAAAATGCTTTTGCAAAATAATAGTTAAAAAAAGAACCTATGTACGTGATTCAGCCTTAAAAACAGTAGACCAAGCTCTTTCCACCTAATGAACACTAAACAGAGCGGCATCATCGACCCACTCAGCTCTCGCTTGAAAAGCCCGCACGCCCAACTAAAACCTGGAATCCCTCGATCGTGTATTTATAGGAATTCTCGGTATGTTGCGTCTCTCCAGCCTCGAAACGGAAAATTTCGTCGACCACCTCGATCTTCTGGGCAATATCGCTGACCAAGTGCATCTCGGTACGCGATTGCGCTTCGCTGTAAAACGCCATAGGCGAAAATGAACTGCGGATCGAGATCGGCCTCAAATTCGCGGCACGGCCGCTCGAGCAGATTGAAGTTGAGGGCCGCCGTCACCCCGCTACATCGTTGTAAGCAGCATTGAGGATTGTGGCGTCCTTGATCAGGTCGACGCCGATCAGCAAACCGCTATCCCCAGGCAGCATTGAGTGCAGGCTGTGCAGAAATGGCTCCGTTTCCTGCAGTGTGAAGTTACCGATGCTCGAGCCGGGAAAGAAAGCTACCGGATGATCGCACGCCAGCCCCTTGGGCATCGCCACGCGCTGCGAAAAGTCAGCATAAGCAGCATGAAGGATAGTCAGCGACGAGACATCGCGTACTATCCAGCAGGAAATCACGGGTAATATCCATACCCAGATAGCTCGTCGGTCGCACCGTCTCGAACAACAGGCGGACATTGCGGCTCGCTTCGCTACCCAGTTCGATCAGCGTGGCATCCCGGCCTACCACATTGGCGATGTCATCGGCGGCATCGCGCAGGATCGCTTCCTCCGTGTGTGGGATAATACTCAGGCTGTTCGCAGATCTGGTCAAACAGCTCCGAACCACGCCGATCGTATAACACTAGGGTGATGCCATCTTGGGGGCCGACCTCAGGCCTCGAAGCAACTCGTCGCGTAGCGATTTGAAGGCAACCGGAGGTTGCTGATCGTGGAAACGCACGGCTGTTGCCGTGTTCGACATTATGGTCACGCCTCTCTTGCCAGGCGAAATCCCGAGAATGCCCAGCGGGCATGAGGCGGGAAGAAGTTGCGATAGGTGACGCGGATGTGATCGGCCGGCGTCGCACAACAGCCGCCTCTCAACACCATCTGGCCGGACATGAACTTGCCGTTGTATTCCCCCAGACTGCCCGGCAACTTGCGAAACCCCGGATAGGGGCGATAGGCGCTGCCCGTCCACTCCCAGACATCGCCGAACATTTGTCCTGGCACTTCCGCTGGCTGCACGGCCGCGACCGGCTGCAGATGGTCCTGCTCGACGAAGTTCCCCTGCCCGAAGTTGCCCTGAATGGCGGCATCATGGGCCACCGTCTCCCACTCGGCCTCGGTGGGCAGGCGGGCACCGGCCCACTGTGCATAGGCATCGGCCTCGAAGAAGCTGACATGGCAGACCGGCGCGTTCATGTCGACCGGTACCAGGCCGCCCAGAGTGTAGTGGTGCCAGACACCGTCGCGCTCGACCCAGTAGAGCGGCGCCTGCCAGCCTTCGGCCTCGACCGTGGCCCAGCCGTCCGACAGCCAGTGCTCGGGCTTGTCGTATCCACCTGCCTGCATGAACGCGAGAAACTCGCCGTTGGTCACCGGGCGGTCGGCGATCTGGAATGCCTCGACGAACTGGCGGTGGCGCCCCATCTCGTTGTCATAGGCAAAGCCCTCCTTGGTTTCGTCGTGGCCGATGTAGCGAACGCCGGCCGGGTAGGCATGCCAGCCGAGCGCAGCGACGTCATGCGCGAGCGTCGGCGCCAGGTCGTTCCGGTAGGCCGGGCACAACGGGTTCTGGGCCAGGATGTGCTTGATATCCATCAGCAGCAGCTCCTGATGCTGCTGTTCGTGCGGCAGGCCCAGCTCGAGACGTCGGAGAATCTCCTGGAGATGTTCCTGCGGTGGATCGCTGAGCAGCGCTTCCATGGCCCGGTCGACGTGAGCGCGATAGCGATAGACATCGTCCACGGTCGGCCTCGAGATCATGCCGCGTTCGGGCCGGGGGAACGGCGTGCCGTGGGTCACGTAATAGGAGTTGAAGAGGTGATCGTACGCGGGGTCGAGGGTCTGGTAGGCGGGCAGGAACGGTTTCAGGATGAAGGCTTCGAAAAACCAGCTGACATGGGCGATGTGCCATTTCGGCGGGCTGACATCCGGCATGCTCTGCACCATGTAGTCTTCCTTGTGCAGAGGCGCACAGATGGCCTCGGTGGCGGCACGAATCCGCTGGTACGCGCGCAGCCACTCCTTGGCGTGCAGGTTGTCTGGCGTTTCGATTGCCAAACCTTGAGCAGGTGACATGGACGACTCCTTTCTCAGTATCACTCCATTGACGTGGATCCGGCAGGTCAGGCCCGCCGGGGCCTACAGGGCAAAGCGTATCGAACCTGTAAATAACGAGAGCGCTTCCGCGCCGAGTCCTCCGACGATCAGCAGCACGCCAGCCACGGCCATCGTGGAGCGCGCCCACTGACCCGACAGCACATGCACGGCGGAC
>NZNW01000114.1 GCA_002695065.1 Salinicola sp.
CCCAACCGTTTCACGCTGTGGCTGGGCCGTTTCATTCTGGTCTCGAGCCGGTCGGTCAATACGCTGATCTGGGCGCTGCTGTTCGTGGCGATCTTCGGTCCCGGCGTGCTGGCCGGCATCATCGCGATCATGTTCCGGTCGATCGGCTTTCTCGGCAAGCTGCTGGGCGAGGCGATCGAGGAGATCGACCGCCGCCCGGTGGAGGCGCTGGAAGCGACCGGCGCCTCGCGGGCCAAGGTGGTGCTCTACGCCATCGTGCCGCAGGTCATGCCGACCTTCTTCGCGGTCGGCATCCTGCGCTGGGACATCAACCTGCGCGAGTCGACGGTGCTCGGCCTGGTCGGCGCCGGCGGGATCGGCGTGATCCTTCAGGGCGCCATCGACACGCTGGCGTGGCAGACCGTCGCCACCATCCTGCTGGCGATCATCGCCCTGGTCATCCTGGGCGAGGCACTGGCCGCCTGGCTGCGCAAGAAGGTCATCTAACCGCGCCCAGCCATGAGGTGACCGCCGCCGGCTTCAGCCCGGCGGCGGCTGGGTGGATTCGCCGCGCTTGATCCGCTTCAGCCAGCGCTGCTTGGCGTACTTGCGCAGGTTGTGCACGTTGTCGGTCTCGTCGACGATGTCCTGGCCCAGGATCGTCTCGATCACGTCTTCCATGGTGATCAGCCCGACCCAGTTGCCATGGTCGTCGTAGACCACCCGCAGATGGTTGTGATCCTTGAGCATGGCGATGAAGACATGCTCGACGCTATCGGCCTCGTCGACGATGGCGATCGGGTGCATCAGGGCCTTGAGCTTCTGCTCGTCATCGGCGTGATAGGTATCCGCCTTGTGCACGTAACCCAGCGCATCCTCGGCGCCGTCCATGACCGGGAAGCGCGTGAACTGCGTCTTGCCGTAGCGCTGATCGAACTCGGCCACGGTCATGTCGGGCGTCACCGTTTCGCACACGGTCCGCGGCGTCATCACGCTCTTCACCAGAATCTCGTGCAGGTTGAGAATATTGGTGATGGTGCGGGTCTCGTCGGCATCCAGCGCCTTCTCTTCCAGGCCGATCCTCGCCAGCGCCTTGATCTCCCCGCGCATGTCGACGTCATTCTCGCTCTTGGCGATGCGATTGGTGATCATCTCCGAGAGCCAGATGAACGGCAGCAGCAACAGCACCATGACGCGCAAGGTCGGTGGCAGAAAGGGGGCCAGGCCACGCCAGTAGCTCGCCCCGATGGTCTTGGGAATGATCTCCGAGAACACCAGGATGCCGAAGGTCATCAAGGCCGAGGCGATGGCCACGTGGGCGTCGCCGAACACCACCGCCACCTGGGCGCCGACGCCCGTGGCACCGACGGTGTGCGCGATGGTGTTGAGGGTCAGGATCGCCGCCAGCGGGCGATCGATGTTCGATTTGAGCTTGTTGAGCTTGTCGTGAAGCTTGGGGCGGGTGTCCTTGAGCTGCGCGATGTAGCTCGGTGTCAGCGAGAGCAGCGCGGCTTCCAGCACCGAACAGACGAAGGAGAAACCGATCGAGAGAACGACGAATGCCGTCAGCAGAAACATGAGGGGTCGCTATGTGACTTGTGAGGACTCTTTATCCTGACTTGTCACACGGCTGTCAATGACCTCGCGGAGAAATCCGCCGACCTCCGGCCGGAGGTCGGCGGCATGACACCTGTTGCCGAGTCCGGCGGCTCAGTGACCGAACTTCTCGTTCTCGCCGAGATCGGGCTGATGTTCCTTCTTCACGTTGGCCTTGGCGATCTCGTAGAGCTGGAACGTCTTGCTCTCCCGGGACTGCCAGTGCTCGCCGAAGTCGACGTCGATCTCCATCATGGTGATGTCCGGATCCTCCTTGCCACCGGTGAACCAGGCGGCCACGAACGGATTCCAGTACTTCTCGACCAGCGCGGGGTCGTCGTTGAGGCGCGCCCGGCCAGACATCGACACATAGATGCCGTCATCCTGGTCCGAGAACGTGATGCAGACATCCTGATCCTGCTGCGCCTCGAACGACTTTTCGGCGCTGCGGCGCGTGTAGAACCAGAGCTTGCCGTCGTAGGCATCCTGCACCAGGTGCATGGGACGCGCTCGCGGCACACCATCGTCGAGCGTGACCAACATGCCGACCTTGATCTTCTCGATCAGCTTCCAGATCTTCTGCTTGTGCTCGGGACTGGACATCGTTGCCTCCTGCCAATGTTGCCCTTCCGGGGTCCCCCCCTGGTCGGGCTGTCATCACGCCATCCGGGCGTGAGCGTCTTGCACTTCACCCAACTGGGTCGCCTCGGCGCCTCGCGATCAAGGCGACTCCCAGCAAGAAGCCTAGTCGGGGCACCCCGGTCGGGCAAACCGTCGCTATTCGGTCCGGAAGCTGACGCTATACTGGTGAACGTTCGCCCAGCGACGCCACCTATCACTCGTCCCGACCAAGGCGCCCATCATGCCCCTGACTCGTCCTTTCTCGCTGGATCACGCCGCCCTGCTGGAAGAGCTGGCGGCCACCGACAACCTGCTCGTCATCCAGGACCTCGACGGGGTCTGCATGGGGCTGGTCGGCAATCCGCTGACGCGGCGGTTGGAGCGGCGATACCTCGACGCCACCCGTCGCCTCGATGGGCACTTCTTCGTACTGACCAACGGCGAACACATCGGCTCCCGCGGCGTGAACGGCATCGTCGAGGCGCAGTTCGAGACGCCGGATCGTCCCGGCGAGCAGGGCCGCTACCTGCCCGGGCTGGCGGCCGGCGGCGTGCAGTGGCAGGACCGTTTCGGGGCGGTATCGCACCCCGGCGTGAGCGACGCCGAGCTGGCGTTTCTGAAGGCGTTTCCCGCCCAGGCGGAGGCATTTCTCGAGTCGCTGCTGTCGCGGCCACCCTATGACCTGCCGTCGGAGACGAGACGCGAACTGATTGCCGCGGCGGTCCTCGACAACATCGCCTCGCCGACGCTCAACCTCAACGTCTTCCACCGCCACTGGCAGGCGACGCCAGCACACTATCGGGCACTGCAGTCCGACATCGCCGAGTTCATGCACGCGCGGCTCGAAGCCGCCCGCCAAGCGGGGCTGGATGACGCCTTTTTCATCCACTACGCCCCCAATGCCGGCCATGACGCCGACGGCAACGAGCGCCTGCGACAGGGCGACGAGAACGGGGAAGGTGCCGGCACCACCGATTTCCAGCTGATGCTGCGCGGCGGCGTCAAGGAGATCGGCGTGCTGGTCATCCTCAACCGCTATTACCATCGTCACACGGGGCACTACCCGTTGGGCGAGGCGTTCAACGCCCGCGAGGCGCCCCGCGATCACAAGGCGCTGCTGCGACTGGCCCGCGACCATTTCGATCCTGCGCTGATGCCGCGCATCGTCGGGGTGGGAGACACCGTGACGTCGTTCATTCCCTCTGGCGATGCGCGCGGCGAACGTCAGCGCGGCGGCAGCGACCGCGGCTTTCTGACCCTGATCCAGCAACTGGGCGAAACCTTCGGCAGCGACAACCGCGTGCTCTACGTCGACAGCAGCGGTGGAGAAGTGCGGCGCGCCGGCGTGGATGCCGAGCGGCTGGCGTGTCATGCCGGGAATCCCGACATCGAGGTCTGGCCGGCGCTGGAGGGGATCAGCGATGCCGCGGACCCGTTGACGCTGGATGTGATCTTCCCGGAGGGTCACACCCAGTACATCGATTTCTTCTGTGAACTGGCCGCGCGGCGCTGAGCCCCGATCGTTGAATCAGCGCCAGTCCCTCGCGTTCAGCAACACCGTGCCGGAGAGGTGCTCCAGGGTCGGCTCGGGTGTCAGCGACCCGCTCAGCGTCGCTGGCAACAACCCTATTGTCACCCCATCCTTGCGAAGCGTCACCAGCGTTGCCTCGGCGACACTCCCGGTGGAGGCGGCGGTCATCTGCCGCGGCAGAGCGAAACCGATCGATCTGGCCTGCGCGGAGACGAGCAGCTCCCGCCCCTGCACGGTAAGGCGTAGAAGCTCCCCCGTCGGCAGCGTCACCTCGGTCTGGCGCCCGGCACTCACGTCGACGGCGTTCAACAGCAGATCGAACCCCTCGAGCGCGACGCCCGTCGAGCCCGAATAGACGCGCGAGTAGCGGTCACTGCCGGCAATGGCCGCCAAGGAGGGATCCAGCCCCCAGGCCCGGGCCAACGGCTCGATGCCCGATGGCGCCTCGCTCGCCGGCATGCCGCCCGCGGGCGCCACCCGTCCCAGTTCGCCGGCGTCCTCCAGATACCTCAGCGCCGCCAGGGCTTGGCCGGTCTGCTCCGCGTCTCTCGCCGGTTGCTCGACGATCGCCAGGAAGCGATCGCTCTGGCTGCGAATCGATGTCCACTCGGCCCCCTGGGGACCGAAGCTTGCCACCAGCATCGTCACGACAGGAATCGCCGCCATCAGCCGGATATCGCCGCGTGGGCGCCGGAGAACCTGCAGCAGCGCCACCACCGCCAGCACGGCCGCCAGGGCCGCGAGCAGATAGCGCTCCGGCGTCACGCCATAGGCGCCGATTCGCTGTGCGACAGCGATGACGACGAGCACGAGCGGCACCGGCAACACCCACGGCCAGTAGCGCAGCATGACACGCGCCAGGGCGCGTTCTTCGCGCATGAAAGGCCGGCATACGATCAGAGCGACCAGCAGGCAAATGCCGAAGCCGGAAACCAGCCAGCCGCTCTGGCCACTGGGCAAGCCCCCGCCCACCAGACACTTCACCGCGTAGGCGTGAAGGATGAGGGCGTAGACGAGGATCAGCGGCGCGGCGATCCATTCCCCCAGCGCACCGACCGCGCGGGCGGAGAGCCTGTCGAGTCGACAGTCGTCGGCCAGGTCGAACGAGTCCGGTATCAGCGCCAGCCAGAACAGCGGCGCGAACAGCAGCGCCGTGATGGCGGCGACGTGCGCATAGAGCTGGAACGGCACCTCGAGCCCGAACAGCAGGTTCAGGCTGACGAAGACCAGCGAGAGACCGCCGCCGAGCAGGTTCCAGCCGATGGCGGAGAGCAGAAACGCGAACGTCAGCCGCCCCAGAAATCCCCGGAATGCCGCGCCGGAGCCTCCCGCGAGATAGGGCGACAGCGGAACCAGCGCGACGACAGCAACCGCCAGCAGCCACGTCGAGGTATGCAGTGCGTCCTGGAACCAGACCAGGCAGAACCCGCACGCCCCGGCGACCGCCGCCGCCAGCTGGCGCGCACCCGCGCCGACCGTCCCGCGCCGGCGCTGCACGGCCTCGAGAGTCAAGGTGGCCGAGAGTGCCGCCACCGCGGCACACGCCAGCCCGATCAGCGCACGCCACACCGGTTCCTCCGGCCCGACCTCCTCGATCGCCAGGTTGGCGACGAAGGTCGCCGCCAGCAGCAGCGCGACCACCAGCGGGAAACGCACCAGCACGTCCCGGTAGCTGGCCATTTCACGCAGGCGTCGCCGCAGGCGGTTACCGATCGGTGCCGACATCGGGGATCAGCCGGTCACCCGGCCAGGACCTCGTCGACCAGCGCCTTGGCTTCCTGCTGAATCTGCTTGAGATGAGCCTCGCCCTGGAAACTCTCGGCGTAGATCTTGTAGACGTCCTCGGTACCGGAGGGGCGTGCGGCGAACCAGCCGGCGTCGGTGACCACTTTCAGGCCGCCGATGGCGGCACCGTTGCCCGGGGCCTCGGTCAGTTTGCGGGTGATCGGGTGGCCGGCCAGCGTGTCGGCGGTGACCTGCTCGGGGGACAGCTTGCCGAGTCTGGCTTTCTGCTCGCGGTTGGCCGGCGCATCCACGCGCTCATAGACCGGCGCTCCGAAGCGTTCGGTCAGCGCCTGGTAGCGTTCGCCCGGGTCCTTGCCGGTGACGGCGGTGATCTCGGCGGCGAGCAGGCCGAGAATGATGCCATCCTTGTCGGTGGACCACGGCTTGCCGTCCAGTGTCAGGAACGAGGCGCCGGCGGACTCCTCGCCCCCGAAGCCGAGGCTGCCCTCGATCAGGCCATCGACGAACCACTTGAAGCCCACCGGCACCTCGACCACGTCCCGGCCCAGGCCTTCGGCGACGTAATCGATCATCGACGACGACACCAGCGTCTTGCCGATGGCGGCCTTGTCGCTCCAGTTCGGACGATGGGTGAAGAGGTATTCGATGGCGACGGCGAGATAGTGGTTGGGATTCAGCAGCCCGCTCGAGCGGGCGACGATGCCGTGGCGATCGTGATCGGTATCGCAGGCGAACGAGACGTCGAAGCGATCCTTGTTCTCGATCAGGCCGGCCATGGCGTAGGGCGACGAGCAGTCCATGCGGATCTTGCCGTCCCAGTCGACGCGCATGAAGCGGAAGGTCGGATCGACGGTGGTCGAGATCACTTCCAGCGGCAGGTCGTACTTCGCGGCGATCCGTGGCCAGTAGTGCACCCCGGCCCCACCCAGCGGGTCGACGCCGAACTTGAGCCCGGAGTCGCGGATCGCGGCCATGTCGATGACCTTGTCGAGGCCACCGACGTAGCTGTCGATGAAATCGAAACGCTGGGTGGTCGGTGCCTTCAGCGCGTCGGCGTAAGCGACGCGGCGAACGCCCTCGAGCCCGCCGGCGAGCAGTTCGTTGGCCCGCTCCTGGATCCACTTGGTGACGTTGGTATCGGCCGGCCCGCCATTGGTGGGGTTGTACTTGAACCCGCCATCCCCCGGCGGGTTGTGCGAGGGCGTGATCACGATGCCGTCGGCCAAACCGCCGCTGCGGCCCTGGTTGTGAACCAGAATGGCGTTGGAGATCGCCGGTGTCGGCGTATACCCCACCTCGCCACCGGTCTCGTCGCAACCGGCGTCGATGCGCGTCTCAACGCCGTTGGCCGCCAGCACTTCCAGTGCCGAGACGAATGCCGGCTCGGAGAGCGCGTGGGTATCCATGCCGATGAACAGCGGGCCGTCGACGCCCTGCGCTTCGCGGTACTCGCAGATCGCCTGGGTCGTGGCCAGGATGTGCCATTCGTTGAAACTGGTCTTCAGCGAGGAACCGCGATGGCCGGAGGTGCCGAAGGCCACCTGCTGGCCCGGGTCGCTGGGGTCCGGCCGCTCGCTGTAGTAGCGTGACACCAGGCGCGGAATGTTGGTTAGGCCGTGCTCGTCCGGCAAGCGTCCTGCTTGGGAATCGATGCTCATCGTCAGTTCCTTTCGATGGTCTGGGGAGGGATGCCTTCCTTATAGCAGACCATCTTCACGGCCCGACAGGCAAGACGAGCCCGGCCCGGCGCCCGCGCTCACCCTGCCCGGCCGTCCGCCGCCACCGCATCGCCTACTGGCAGGCCACCACCGCCGTGTCGTCCTCGCCTGCCGCTGCCGGCCTCGTTCTCACGCCCACGAGAACCAGTGCGGCCGCGGCCAGCAGCAGCGTGCCAGCGGTGGCGCAGACGCCCAGGACACCACCGATATCGAACATCACCCCGCCGACCGCCGCGCCCAGGGCGATCGCCAGCTGGATCGAGGCCACGATCAAGCCGCCGCCGCTCTCGGCTTCGTCCGGCACGACACGAGTGATCCAGGTCGACCAGGCGACCGGCACGGCGCCGAAGGCGAAGCCCCACAGCGCGACCATGAGCGCATCGGTCCCCATCGAGAAGCCGCCCAGCGTGGCCAGCAGCCAGCCCAGCGAGCCCATGATCAGCGGCATCAGCAGCAGCGTCAGGCGCAGACTGCGCTCGAGCAGGTAGCCCGCGGCCAGGGTCCCGACGAAGTTCGCCACGCCGAACGCCAGCAGGGTCGACGACAACGCGTTGATACCCATGTGCGACACGCCCTCGAGAAACGGGCGGACGTAGGTAAAGAAGGCGAAATGGCCGCAGAACACCAGCAGGATGGCCACGATACCGACCACCATGCCCGGCCGTTTCATCACGCTCACCAGCGTGCCGAGCGGCGTCGGATGCTCCGGTGTCATGCGCGGCAGGGTGATGTACTGGAAGACCAGCGTCAGCACCGATATCGCGGTGGCGAGCAGAAAGACGTTGCGCCAGCCCACCAGGTCGCCGAGATAGCTGCCCAGTGCGGCGGCACTGATGGTGGCGATGGGCACGCCGGTGAACAGCAGGGAGAGCGCGCGCGGGACGTCGTGCTCCGACACCAGCCGCATCACGGTAGCGGCGGAGAGCGCCCAGAATCCGCCCAGCGCCACGCCCAGCAGCACCCGCCCGGCCAATAGCCAGATCAGGTCCGGCGAGTAGGCGACCAGCAGGTTGGCGGCGATCATTAGCCCGGAGAACGCCAGCAGCACGTGGCGACGATCGAGTCGCTGGGTGACGGAGGTCACCAGCAACCCGGACAGCAGCGCCACCACCGCCGTCACCGTGACGGCCTGCCCCGCCTGGCCCTCGCTGATCGCCAGCGAATCCGCCATCGGGGTCAGCAGGCTGGCCGGCAGGAATTCAGCCATGACCAGGCTGAAAACCCCCATCGTCAGCGAGAATACGGCAAGCCAGCGCGACGGCACCGGCGGCTTGTCCGTGGCATGTTGAGCATCTTGCGTCGTCATGTCGATATTTCCGATTGAAGGCTTGGGATACTGCATAGACTAAAGTAGGATTTCAGGATCATCTATCACCAAAGCTCCGACATGATTGATCAAAAGTCCGAGATTTTGACCGACATCGGCTCGCCCGCCCGCTCCAGCGAATGGATCAACGAGCTGCTCCTTGGCATGCGCCTGTCGGGGCTGAACTATCGATGCGTCCAGATGGCGCCCCCTTTCGGCATCCGTTTCGACACCGATAGCCAGTGCGCCCAGTTTCACTTTGTCGCCCAGGGGCCGGTCATGCTGCGGCTCGGAGACGAAGAGCAGGTTCTGGAGACGGGCGACGCCGTGCTGCTGCCGCGGGGAGGACAGCACTGCCTGCTCTCTTCACCCGAGGTGGAGAGCCGTGACATCGGGCAGATCGGTGCACTGCCGCTTTGCGCCGGCTTCAGCTGCGTCGGTGAGGGCTCGCCAACCGATGGCGGCGTTCCCCCCGTGCGCCTGTTCAGCGGCTGCATGCAGTTCGACCTGGGCGGCATGCAGCCCTTGATCCCGATGATGCCGGCGGTGATGCACGTGGGAACGCTGCTCTCCCGCTATCCGGAGATGCTGCCGATGCTCGAGGCGATGGCGCGGGAGTCGGGGCTCGAGCGCGCGGGTGCCGCGGGCATCCTCTCGCGGCTGGCCGACGTGGTCGCCGCCAGCATCGTGCGAGGCTGGGTCGAGTGCGGCTGCGCGGAAGTGGGCGGCTGGGTCGAGGCGCTGCGCGATCCGCGCCTGGGCAGGGTCATCGCCGCGGTACACCGCGATCCCGGACGCGACTGGACGGTGGCCGCCATGGCCGCGGAGATGGGTAGCTCCCGCTCGGTATTCGCCGCACGCTTCCGAAGCTCTCTTGGCATATCGCCGCTGGGCTATGTCACCCAGCTCCGTATGCGTCTGGCCACGCAGTGGATCGCCGAGCGGCAAGTGTCGATCGAGCAGGTCGCCGAACGCCTCGGCTACGGCTCCCAGGCCGCCTTCAGCCGCGCCTTCAAGCGCGCCACCGGCAAGACGCCGGGCGCCGTGAGGCAGGCGGAATGATCGCTCGCGTTTCTCCCTTCAGGAATCGACTTTCAGACATCGACGGCGCCGATCAGGCAGGTCACGAGATAGTCCGTCACGGGCGACACGGCCTTCTGGCGACGGATGATGCCGATCTCGCGAGCAGGTGCCGCCTCAGCCAGCGGGAGCGCGCAGATGTCATCGGGTAGCGGCAGCATCGATTCGGTCATGGGCACCAGCGCGACGCCGAGGCGGTGTCTGACCATGGCGATCATGGCCGCGATGTCATCGACCTCTATCGTCTCCTGCAGCGGCAGTTGCCGCGAGCGCAGGAACTGATCCAGCTGTCGCCCGCCGAAAGAGCCGCGCTCATAGCGAATCAGTGAGCGGTTCGCGAGCCATGATCGAACGCTCGGGATCTTCTGTTCCGCGATCTCGGCGGCCGCAACCAGCAGCCGATAGGGTTCACTGACGAGCGGCTCGAAGACGAACTCTTCGGGCAATGCTAGAGCAGGCCGAATCATGACGCAGAGATCGAGTTCGCGACGGTCCAGACCATCGAGCAACTGCAGCGACAAGCCACCGACGATATGCACGCGATAACGCGGGTACCGCGCCTGAAATGGCACAAGCGCTCGCGTGACGACCGTCGACTGCATTGAAGCGATGGCGCCGATGCGCCGGAATCCCACTTCCCCCGTTTCATCTCGATCGCCAAGCGATGCGAAATCCGCCAGCAACGTCTGGGCGCGCGCCAGGGTTCGCATGCCATCGGCGTTGAGCGATGCCGAGCGGCCGGTCCGGTCGAAAAGCGGATACCCGAGATGCGTTTCCAGGCGCCGCATGTGCCCGCTGACCGCCGCCTGTGTCAGCCCCAGGCGTCGGCCGGCCTCGGCGAAGGTGCCGCATTCGGCAACGGCGACCAGGGTCTTCAGTTCCACGATCATTGATCACGTTTCGTTTGGCTGAGGTCAACAAAAGACCGTTTTACATCAAGAAACGTCAAACCTCACACTAAGATTCCCACGCTGAAGGAGCCGACATGCCTCATATCAACGTTGCTATCGCTGGTTTCGGCCTCGTCGGTCGCACCATCGCGGCGCTGCTGCTCGAGAGGATTCCGACCTACCGAGACCGATTCGGCATGGAGGTGAGACTGGTCGCGGTTTGTCGCTCAGACCGCGGTACCGGCGACGCCAGGGGGCTGAGCGCCGAGCGGCTGGAGACGCTCGACCGCGAATCCTACGGTCCCGACTTTCTCGCATCGTTTTCGCCGCACGTTCTGATCGAGGCCGGCCCATCGAACTTCCGCGATGGTGAGCCTGGGCTGGGCTACCTGGAGCCGGCTTTGCGACGAGGCAGCGATGTCATCGTGGTCTCCAAGGCTGCCTTGTGGCTCGACGGTCCCAGGCTGCGCAAGCTGGCGACAGAGAGCGGTTCTCGCATCAAACTCAGTGCCGCCGCCGGCGCCGCTCTCCCCGCATTGGACCTGCTCGAACACAGCCTGCGTGGCTGCGAGGTGACGAAGATCGAGGGCATCTTTACCGCAGCGACCAATTACCTGCTGAGTGCCATGGCGAGTGGCACACCCTATGCCGAGGCGCTGGAGAGCGTCCAGCGAGCCGGCATCGCGGAGCGTGATCCGACCAACGATGTGCAGGGGCGGGACACCGCCGCCAAGCTCCTACTGATTGCCAACTTCGGGCTCGGGCTGATGCTCTCGCCCGAAGCGATCTCGGTCTCCGGCCTGGAAACGGCCACCCCGGCAACAATGGCGCAGTGGCGTGAACAAGGACGCACTCCCAGGCTAACTGCCCGTCTGGAGAACGACGCCGGCAGCTGGCGGGCCCGGGTCGGCGTGGAAGCACTCCCACCCGACGATCCGCTGAGCCGAGTGGCGGGCAAGGACAAGGCGGTGCGAATCACGTCTCGCGAAATGGGCGAGATTACCGCCATCGGCTGTGGACCGGAGCCAATGGCGACGGCCGCAGCCGCACTCAAGGACCTGGAAGCCCTGCTCGCCCATCGAAGAGCGTGATCGCCTTCCAGGCCGTTCTCGACGACACCACCGAGAGAGTCACCTTGATGGAACGACAGACACAGAGATAGCCAAAACGCCATGCCGTCGCGATACGACATATCGCCTTCGAAGGCCTCGGCACTCTGGAGCCGGCCCTGCTCGCGGCCGGCTATACCATCGACTACCGCGATGCCACTGTCGACGATCTCGAGTGCATCGAGCACGAGGACCCCGAGCTGCTGATCGTTCTGGGAGGGCCGATAGGCGTCAATGATCGAACCCGCTACCCGATCGTTCCGCAGCAGATCGCGATGCTGGAAAGGCGACTGGCCAGAGACCGGCCCACGCTTGGTATCTGCCTGGGCGCGCAGTTGATGGCGGCAGCCCTGGGCGCCGATGTCTATCCTGGACCAGCGAAGGAGATTGGCTGGGCGCCGCTCACGCTGAGCGAAGCTGGCCACCTGAGCCCCTTGCACCCTCTATCGGCGGTTTCGGTGTTGCACTGGCACGGCGATATCGTCGAGCTTCCGACCGGCTGCACCGCGCTTGCCTCGACGCCTTCTTGCCCCATTCAAGCGTTCTCGAGAGGCAGCAATCAGCTGGGATTGCAGTGCCACCCGGAGTTCACCGCCACGATCGAGCCTTGGTTGATCGGCCACGCCACGGAACTGGCAAACACCGGAATCGACCCGAACACGCTGCGCCGCGATACCACCCGCCATCACTCAGCGCTCTCCCGCGCTGCAGAGAAGCTCTGGGGTGAATGGCTCGCCAACCTCGACCAAGATCGTGCCGCCCCCCCTCATGCCGACTCGCTGCTCTCCCCATCGCCGGACAGCTTCAGTTCCAGCTGACCGAAATCCTGCGTCGCTTCTTCCGCCCAGGCGGTGCCGAGCGGCGCGGTGTCCGAAGGCGTCATCACGTAATGGCCCTGCTCGTCGGAGTCGCGCGTCGGGTGGACGCGGATGCAGTAGAGCCCAAACGCGACCATGACCACGTGCATGATGGCGAGATCCCACAGGAAACCGTTCGGCCCCAACCACTCCATCAAGAGGCCAGCGCTGGCAGGGCCAAGAATGGCGCCGACACCCAGTGCCAGCACTAGCTCGCGCTCGCGGTGACCAGCCGCTGGAGACCGCGCCGAAAAGTGCCAGCGCGACGGCAGTCAGCGCCACTGTGACGACCACCCACTGACGATCGACCTTATTCGAGAGCTTGCCCAGCGGCCACTGCACCACCGCGCCTCCGAAGATGAACGCCTCCATGAAGATCGACACTTCACCCACGTCGAGGCCGCTGTCGCTGGCGAATACCGCCCCCATGCCGAATAACGCTCCGTTGGTGACGCCGGTCATGAAGCAGCCGACCGTACCTAGCGGCGAGAGCCGGTAGAGCGCGCGCAAGCTCATGCTCTCGGTTGTGTTGATCTCGGGCTGCGGTGTATAGGTGATCAGGATCGGCACCAGCGCCAGCGATACGAGAATCGACACCAGCAGGACAGCGCCATGCCATTCGGGTCGGCACTGCCCAGCAGCCGCTGACCGCCATCCATGCCGATATAGCTGATTACCATGTAGGTCGCGAGCAGACGACCGCGCAGCCGGTTGCTGGCGTAGCCGTTGAGCCAGCTCTCGGCGACGACATAGAGCCCCGCGTAAGTGAAGCCGGTGACAAAGCGCATCGCCGCCCACACCAGCGGATCGACGAACAGCGCGTGAACCAGAATCGCCACCGACGTGATCGAAGCCAACGCGGCGAAAACCCGAACATGGCCGACCTCGCGAAGCTTGCGTGGCGTCAGCGCGGAGCCGGCCAGGAAACCGACGAAGTAGGCCGATATCACCAGACCGGTCACGGTATTGCCGAATTCCGCCGCCGACGCGCACACGCCGAGCAGTGCCCCCTGCAGCCCGTTGCCCATCATCAGCAGCCCCACGCCCAGCAGTAGCGTTCAGAGGCTGTATGCGGCGGAAAGCGTCGTCGGTCGGGCGGCGTTCATGGGGGCTCCCGTGTCAGACCAGGCGTAAGGTCTCGAGCAACTCAAGATAGCCACTCGGCGCCGAAGACGATACCGGCCCGCTCACGCCATCGCCAACGGCGGCACCAATCTGGGCAGTTGCGTTTCCAGTAACCGGGCCACGGCTATCACGCGGTCATCACGATAGCGCGGCCCGACCAGGTGCAGACCGACCGGCAAGCCAGCGTCGTCCAGACCGCAGGGCATCGAGGCGGCGGGTTGCTGGGTGAGGTTGAAGGGGTAGCTGAACGGGGTCCAGTCCACCCAGTCGACATAGTCGCTGCCCGGCGGTACTTCGTGGCCGGCGGCGAAGGCCGAGAGGGGCAGCGTCGGGGTCACCAGCAGATCGTAATGCTGGTGGAATTCGGCCATCCGCGCCACCAACGCGGCACGCGCCTCGCGAGCGATCAGATAGTCGGTCAGTGACAGCGTCTTGCCGTGCTCGGCGATGGCGCGCAGGCCCGGGTCGAGCGCGTTGATCTGTGACGCGTCGAGACCATCGAGCAGTCGCAAGGCGCCAGCGTGCCAGAGCGTATCGAAGCTCATCTTGGGCGAGCTGAACCCCGGATCGACGTCGATCACTTCCGCACCCAGCGCCTTCAATTGTTCGACGGCGGCATCCACGGCACGCAGGATATCCGGCGCTACCGAGACGTAGCCCAGATCTCGACTGTAGGCGATGCGCATGCCGGCGAGATCGATAGGCGGCTCGCCCAGCCAGTCGAGCGGGCAGTCGGGGCCAGCATAGCCATCCCGCACGTCCGGCTGGGCGATCACCGAGAGCATCAGCGCGCTGTCGGCGGCCGTGCGCGTCATTGGCCCGAGATGCGACAGGGTCGTCATGGCGCTGGCCGGCCACTGGGGAATCCAGCCGAATGTGGGTTTGATGCCGAAGGTGCCGGTAAACCCGCAGGGAATCCGAATCGAGCCGCCGGCATCGCTGCCCTGATGCAGCATGCCCAGATTGAGCGCCGCGGCGGCGCCGGCCCCGCCGGAAGAGCCGCCGGCGGTCAGCTCGAGATTCCACGGATTGCGGGTGATGCCGTAGAGCGGGTTGTCGGTGACGCCCTTCCAGCCGAACTCCGGCGTGGTGGTCTTGCCCAGCAGCACGGCACCGGCCTCGCGCATCCGCGCGGTAAATGGCGCGTCGACGCGCCATGGGCCGTCGGGTGACGTCGTCATCGAGCCCTTGCGGGTCGGCATGCCTGCGGTGAGTGTCAGGTCCTTGATCGTGCTGGGCACGCCATCCAGCGGCCCTATCGGATCGCCGCGTTGCCAACGGGATTCCGAGGCCCGCGCCGCCGCCAGCGCACCGTCGTGGTCGACATGACAGAGCGCATTGACGCTCGGATTGTGGCGCTCGATTCGTGCCAGGCAGTCCTGGGTCAATTCCACCGGCGAGAGCTCGCCCCGCTCGAACAGCTTCAGCGCTTCGAGGGCGGTCAGATCGGCCAGCTCGGTCGTGGTTACATCGCGCATGCCGTTGTCCTCGTCGCGGCTCATGTCGCCGCCCCGGCCGCAGGCCCAGCCAGATTCAGCGTCGCGTGCAGCAATACGTTGGCGCCGGCGGTGACATCGTCCGGCGTGGCGTACTCGCTTTCGTTGTGACTGATCCCCTTTTCACAGGGAATGAAGATCATTGCCGTCGGCGCGATATCACTGATGAATACGGCGTCGTGGCCGGCGCCGCTGACGATATCGCGATGTGCGTAGCCGTTGGCCTGGGCACCCTGACGCACGGCCGCGATGCAATCGGCAGCGAAATGCTGCGGCGGATAATCGGCGGTGGGCGCGATCTCGATGGAAAGTCCGGTGTCGCGGGCGATGGCATCCAGCGTCTGGCGAAACTCGGTGACGATCGCTTCCAGCACCTCGCCCTCGCTGTGCCGGAAGTCGACGCTCAGCGTCACCTGGCCGGGGATCACGTTGCGCGAATTGGGCAGCAGCTGAAACGCCCCCACCGTCCCGCGGCCGTCGGGCTGGTGTGCCAGCGCGATCCGGTTGACTGCTTCGACCACCCGGGTCGCGCCCAGCAGCGCATCCTGGCGCAGATGCATCGGCGTCGAACCGGAGTGAGCCGCCACGCCGGTCACCGTGACATCGAACCACTTCAGCCCCAGCGCCCCGGTGACTACGCCAATGGCCTTGCCCTCGTCCTCGAGGATCGGCCCCTGCTCGATATGCGCTTCGAGATAGGCGGCAATCTTGCCGGGGCGATTGGCATCGTCACCCACGTAACCAATCGCCTCGAGCGCTTCGCCCGCGGTGATGCCGTCGACATCCGTTCGCGACAGGGCATCTTCCAGAGTGAGCTGACCGGCGAACACGCCGGAGCCCATCATGCAGGGAGCGAAGCGGCAGCCCTCTTCGTTGGTCCAGGAAACCAGCTCGATCGGCCGTTCGGTCTCGATGCCGCTGGCGTTGAGCGTTCGAATGACCTCCAGCGCCGCCAGCACACCGAAGCAACCGTCGTACTTGCCCCCGGTGGGCTGCGTGTCGATATGGCTGCCGATCACGACCGGGTCGGCGGCGTTGTCTCTTCCATCCCGGCGAGCGAAGAGGTTGCCGACGGCGTCGAAGCGCACGGTCAGGCCTTCGGCCTCGCACCAGCGGATCAGCAGTTCGCGGCCTTCGCGATCGAGCTCGGTCAGCGCCTGGCGATTGCAGCCCCCCTTGGGGGTCGCACCGATCACGGCCAGCTCCATCAAGGTCTGCCAGAGGCGTTCGCCATCGATGGCGGGGATATTGAGGTCAGAGGAAAGCGTCGCAGTCATGGCATTGTCCTTGTTCTTGAAATGAAACGTTCTCGAAATGGAGCGGTGACGAGATGAACGTCGCCACCGCCGTTGTCGTCAGGATCGAGAGGAAGCCGAATCGAGGCTGGAAAGCAGGCTGACCACTTCCTCCCGATCGACCAGCATCTGGCCTGCCACCTCCGCCTCCAGCGCCCCATTCGGGCAGGTCGCCGAATCCCTGAGCTACGGCTCCCAGGCTGCGTTCAGCCGCGCTTTCAAGCGCGCCACAGACACCGGGCGCGGTACGTTACAAGCCTCTCGACGATGCCGTTTCCATTCCATGATGGCGTCGCCACGCCGCAGGGGAGCCCGATTCAAAGCGTTGCCAGACGCGCCTGAGCTGCCGGTCCTCGCCAAACCCCGACGCCTCGGCAATTCGCGTCAGGCTCCACCGGGTCTCGTGCATGAGTTGGCGGGCCAACTGCAGCCGCAACCGCGCCAGATAATCGTTCAGCGACATTCCGGTCAGCTCGATGAAACGCCGTCGCAGGTGGCGCTCGCTCATCGCGGCCTGATGCGCCATCTCCTTCAGCGACCAGGACCGATCCAACTGCGCTGCGAGCGCATCCTGCAAACGATGAATACGCGCATCGACATGGTTGCGCCCTTCCAGCCAGATGCCGAGCTGTGGCTCGTGACCGCTACGTCGCCAGTAGAGCACCAGATCGCGCGCCACCTGTTGGACCAGACGATCCCCCAGCAAGCGTTCCAACCAGTAAAGCATGGTATCGATGCCGGTTGAGATACCCGCACTGGTCAGGCAGTTGCCATCCTCGGTAAAGATGCAGTCACCCCTTACCCGGGCCTTTGGCGCGAGCTGGCGAAGTTCGTCGAGCAAGCCGTGATGAGTGGTGCAGCGGCGATCATCGAGCAGTCCGGCCTGCCCCAGCAACAGCGCGCCGGAGCATACCGCCATCAGCGTTCGACACGCCTGTGCCTGGATACGCAACCAATCGATGGCATCCTGCTTAGCCGCGAAATCCGTTGTGGCTCGGTACTGACCCGGAAGGACCAGCAGATCGAGCGGAAGCGGAATATCGGGCAAGGGTTCTATGCCGGAAAGTGTCAACGGTCCCAGCCAAGCCAGCGTCTCCTGAGGTCCGAAGAAGCGTAACCGCAATGGCGCGCCGAACTGGATGGCGCTTAGCAGCACCTGCAACGGGCCGGCCAGATCCAGCGGTACTTGGCCAGGCAGCATCAATACTCCGATCTGCAACGGCCGGTCATTGAGATACATCGCCAAGCCATTCCCGTTTCAATGTTTCGACTCCGACGATACGAGCAAAACGCCCTTCCAATACAAGTTCGGTACGAGCCCGAATCTCCTCGGCGCTCCATTTCCGGCCCGCACTCACCATGGGGAACGTCAATGTGGCCTCGCTGACAAAGTCGAGGTCCGCTCCGACTCGAGCGGTAGTCTCGCAACACTGCTCGGTCCGGATGCCGCTGATGATCAGGCGGTTGATGCCAGCAAGCCGTAACCAGCGCTCAAGCCCCGTGTCGGTAAAGGCATTGTGCGCACGCTTGTGGAAAGTGACGTCTGTCTCGTCTTCGAATCCTTCTAGCGGACGAATCAGGCCATTGATTGGATCGAAGGGCGAAGCACTGCTCGGCGATTCGTGGAAGATGCGCACCAAAGGTATGCCCTTTTCACGGGTCAGATCGAGCAACTCGCGCTGGTACGGTCTCCAGGCCGCAGCGAGCGTCTCTACCCGATATTCCTTGGCAGGAAACGAAGACTGGACGTCGATCAATAACAGGGCTGTGGTAGCCATCTGGCACGTCCCTCATCACATGGTGAAGCCGCCATGCTATTGCCTGTCAGACATCGTCGCGAGGACCGATTCGGCAGACAAACCGGACTTTTCCGGCCATTTTAGCGGCAAAAGGAGAGATCGGCTGCATCGACATCACCAGCAGATCGAGGTCTTGTTGAAATTCGGCCTATGTGCAGTCATCGACGCCCGCTGCTCCTGGGCATTGAGCAGTCGATCAACGTAAGCGCCTTGCCATGCTCGACGACGTCGCACTGCCGGTCTCGCCAGCCCATCAATGGCCAGAGCAGTGAGCAGAAATGAGTGGAGAGAAATCGATGGCTGGAAGGGCGATCTCAAGTTCCAAGCGTCAACTCCACGCCAGGCAAACGGCGCCCACCGTTTGTACCCTGGTGATATGGCTTCTAGATTTTATGTTGTGGAGACGGAACGCTACCTCGATCCACGACGAATCTCGGACGAATTTCGCAAGGAGTCAACGATATGGAAATCCTGATTCACAACGACGGCATGGATGCCGACGAGTTTCATCAGCTTGCCGGCGGCGAGACCGGAACGACGTTGCGCAAGACGGCCAAGGATTACCTGGGGCGGGAGAACCTGTCCGAAAATCAGGTGAAAGAGATCAAGCGCAAAGGGGGAGACGAGTACGAGGCGCTGATCCGCAGGATGACCGAACATGCGCTCAACGTGATCAACCTGCCGTTGAACAGTGCGATCACCCTCGAGATCGATTTCGACGGTGGCATCAAGGACTGACGCCGATTTCCGGCATCGCGATGCGCGGGCAGTCGCTCTTGGATAGACTGATACGACTGCCCGCCAAGTCGGAGCCGAACCATGCCACGTTTCCCTAGATCCCCTTCCCCCCTCGAGCACGACGACACCATCGCGCTGCCCGAAGGGTTGCCCGCGAACGATGTCCACGCCTCACGACAGGCCGAAGCCCATCAGACCTCCTACAGCGACGAGCGCTTCTGGCGCAAGCTGGCCCGCTTCGGCAAGCGCGCCGGACGCGAGGTCGCACTCAAGGCGCTGCAGCTCTATTTCGTGCTCAAGCGTCCCGACGTGCCGCTCTGGGCCAAGTCGACGGTCATCGGGGCGCTCGGCTATTTCATCTCGCCACTGGATGCGATTCCCGACTTCATCGCCGGAGTCGGCTACACCGACGATGCCAGCGTACTGGCCGCCGCCCTGGCAGCCGTGTGGATCTACATCGACGAGGAGGTCAAGCGTCAGGCGGAGTCCACCCTGGCACGCTGGTGGCCGGACGACCAGGCCTCCTGAAACCGTTGCTGTCGCCGAATCGAGGGGGCAGCGGTTTTTTTGTACACAAAAAAGCTCTAGAGTCGTTCTCCAAGGAGAGACAACAACAATAGACCGCGGAGTATTCGATGAGTCAGGACAACACCTCGGCGCCTCGCCGGTTGGGGAAAGAGAGCCGTCGTCACGCCGGTACCGGCAGTGATCGCCTACGCGACGTCGACTATCTCCCGCCGCTGCGAAAGGCCATTCCCCTGGGTATACAACACGTGCTGGCAATGTTCGTCAGCAATGCCGCGGTGCCGCTGATCATTGCCGGTGCGGCGGGCCTTTCCGGCGCGGATACGGTGTTTCTGGTACAGATGGCGATGTTCGTGGCGGGGATCGCCACGCTGGTCCAGACGCTGGGCATCGGGCCGCTGGGCGCCCGCCTGCCGATCGTCATGGGCACCAGTTTCGGATTCGTTCCGGTGATGATTCCGATCGCCACCGCCCAGGGCCTGCCGGCGGTCTTCGGCGGCGCACTGATCGGCGGCCTGGCCATGGCCGTGGTAGGGCTCTGCTACAAACGCCTGAGCGTCTTCTTTCCGCCGGTGGTCTCCGGCACCTTCGTCCTGCTGATCGGTATCCTGCTGCTGCCGGTGGGGTTCGCCTACGTCGGCGGCGGCGTCGGCGCCGAGGACTTCGGAGCACCGCATCATCTGTTGCTGGCGGCGCTGGTGTTCGCCGTTACCGTCGCGTTTCACCAGTTCTGCCGCGGCTTCCTCTCCGAGGCGGCCGTGCTGATCGGCATCCTGGTCGGCTGCGTGGCGGCGGCCCCAATGGGGCTGCTCGATTTCTCCCCCGTCGCCGAAGCCGGCTGGTTCCAGCTTCCGATACCGTTCGAGATCGGCCTTGCCTTCGATCCGGCGGCGATCCTGGCGATCACGCTGATGGCCGTGGTCACCTGCGCCGAATCGATCGGCGACATCTCGGGAACGGCGATCGGCGGCGCCGAGCGCGAGCCGACCGCGAGGGAGCTGTCCGGCGGGGTCATGGCCGACGGCCTCTCGAGCAGCTTTGCCGCACTATTCGGCGCCTTCCCGCAGATCAGCTTCAGCCAGAACGTCGGCCTGGTAGCCCTCACCGGCGTCGCCAGTCGCTTCGTCGTCGCCATCGGCGGCGGGTTTCTCGTCCTGGCGGGGCTGGTGCCCAAGCTGGGAGCGCTGGTATCGGCGATCCCGGCGGCGGCGTTGGGCGGGGCGGTGATCATCATGTTCGGGATGATCGCCAGCGCCGGCGTCAAGATGCTCTCCCATGCCGCCTTCAACAAGCTCAACATGCTGATCGTCGGCATCTCCCTGGCACTGGCGATCGGCCTGCCGGCCCAGAGCGGACTCTACCAGGGCGCACCGCAACAGATCGGCGTGCTGCTGGAGTCGGGCCTGATTCCCGGCGCACTGGCTTCGATCCTTCTCAATCTGATTCTGCCCAGGGCGGACGACGAGACCGCAGCGGCGGATCCTCCCGGGACCTGAGCCGCATCGCCCTGCGGGCTTCAGCGGGGACTTGGCGATTTCATCCGCGATAAGGACAATCGCTCCCCGGACGGGCTACCCTGAACTGGATCTGGCTAATTCGGCAGCAAGGAGCATGCCATGGGTATCTACTGCCTGACCTTCGACAGGCCGCTGGGGAGGATGGATCGTCATCGCCTGGAGTCGATGCTCCGGAGATTCGAATCCATCGCGCTGTTTCGCACGACGTGGCTGATCGAATCGACCGATCCGGTAGAGTTTCTACGCTCCCGGTTGAGTCGGGCATTCGGCAAGCAGACCCGCTTCTTCATCACCCGGTTGAGCGAACCCTGGTGCACCGACGGCATCGGGCCCGTGGGCAAATGGCTGAGCGACCCCAGCCGCCAGTGGTAGGCGATCAGGCCTTGGCCGCTTCCAGTACGCCCTGGGTATCCTTGGCCAGCTTGCAGCGAACCAGCGCGGCCATCAGCCTGGGGTAATCCTCGCGCGACACCTTGTCGGCGAGCTTCGCCGCATCGGCCTTGAGCCCCAGCTTGTCGGCGGCGGAGAGCGCTGCCTTGTCGGCGTAGGGATAGCATTCATCCCATGCCGTCTGGATCTCGCGCAGGAAGATATCGGCACCGGTGCCGCCGATTCCCTTGAACGCCTTGAGCCGCTTGCGCAGGGCTTTCGGGCTGCCCGCCGCCGCCTCTCGCAGCTTGCGCAGGTCACCTGCGTAGGTGTCCAGCAGTTCGGCGTTCATGTCGGCCAGTTGCGTGGCCGTCTTCTCGTCGACGCGAGCGTAGCCGGCTTCGTTGAGTACTCGCGCCCGGCTTGCCCAGTCGCTCGCCTGCAGCTTCCGCGGCGTCGTCCAGCCAGCGGCGGCCATTGCCCTGGCGCCGCGCATCGCCAGATCGGCGCTGATCGGCGCGCTGGTCAGCAGCGAGTAGCAGAGCAGGCGGAACAGCGGCGACGGCGTGTTCTTGCGCAGGTCGACACCGAGTTCGCTGGCAAAGGTTCGGCCGTGACGCTGCATCAGCGCCTCGATGATCCGTTTCTGACTGGCCATGATGGCTCCTCGAAGCAGTACCAGCTCTCAACATGGCAGCAACGGGTCCGCTGTCAAATCGGCAGGTGACGCATCCGATCGCGCCAGGCGCGAGAGGCGGCCTTGAGATGCCTCCCCTGCCACCGCATATTGCCCATTCGCCAGCGTTCTGCAATGGAGTCCCATGTCTTTCGACACCACCGCCCACAACCGCCGGATGACCTACTTCGACAATCACGAGTCGGTATGGCTGTTTGGCTACGGCTCGCTGATCTGGAAGGCGGATTTCGACTATCTGGAGCGCCGGCCGGCATCGATTCGCGGCTGGACGCGTCGTTTCTGGCAGGGCTCCCATGACCACCGCGGCACGCCGGAAGCGCCGGGAAGAGTGGTAACCCTGGTACCGGACGACGACGCCGTCTGCCACGGCATGGCCTACCGCATCCCGCCCCGGGTGTTCGAGCCGCTGGATGTTCGCGAGAAGAACGGCTACCTGCGCGTGGTGACCGAGATGACCTTCGAGGACACGCCCTCGGCCGGCAGCGAACGGGTCGAGGGCGTCGTCTATCTGGCGGGGGAGGATAACGCGGCCTATCTCGGTCCCGCCGATGAAGCGGCCATCGCGCGCCAGATCGCCGAATCCCACGGTCCCAGCGGTCCCAATCGCGACTATCTGCTCAATCTGGCCGCCGCGTTGCGCGAGCTGGGGTTCGAGGACGCCCATGTGTTCGCCCTGGAGCGCGCGCTGCTGGCCGACTGATCCTGGCGCGAGCCGTCTACCGCCCGGGTCAATGGCCGCCACCGGATCGGAGCTTCTTGATCAGCAGGACCACGCCGAGCACGAGCGCGCCGACCAGGAGACCGAAACCGAAATTCAACAGCATCGGTGTCAGCGGCTGAACGATCGCCCCGACGCCGGGAATGTCGCCGGGGACTTCGGCGATATCCTCGATACCGTGATGAATGAAGGGTATGCCGTGGGTCAGGATACCGCCGCCGACGAGGAACATCGCGATGGTGCCGACGATCGACAGCAGCTTCATCAGATAGGGCGCCGCCCACAGGATGGCGCGACCGGTCGATTGGGCGAGCTGGGTCGCACGCTCGGTGAGATAGACCCCAAGATCGTCGAGCTTGACGATGCCCGCCACCAGGCCATAGACCGCCGCGGTGATGGCAACGGCGATGATCGCCAGTACCGCGACCTGCTGCATGAAGCTGGCGCTGGCCACCGAGCCGAGCGTGATGGCGATGATTTCCGCCGAGAGGATGAAGTCGGTACGGACCGCGCCCTTGATCTTGTCCTTCTCGAACGCCAGGCGTTCCTCTTTCGACTTCAACTGCGCGGCAGCTCGAACGTCTTGCTTGCTCGCCTCTGCCCCACCGTGAAGAAACTTGTGGGCCAGCTTTTCCGCCCCTTCGTAACAGAGAAACGTACCACCCACCATCAGCAGCGGCGTAATCAACCAGGGCGCTATCACGCTGATCAGCAGCGCCGCCGGCACCAGGATCAGCTTGTTGCGCAGCGACCCTTTTGCCACCGCCCACACGACCGGCAGCTCGCGGTTGGCACGGACGCCGGTGACCTGCTGGGCGTTGAGCGCCAGATCGTCACCCAATACCCCTGCCGTTTTCTTGGCGGCGACCTTGGTCATGAGAGAAACGTCGTCGAGCAACGTGGCGATATCGTCGAGTAATGTCAGTAAGCTGCCTGCGGCCACGGGTCTTCCCCTCTCGATCCATCAAAACGGCTGGAAAACGCCAAGCGTAGTGGAAATTCTCACGATGACGTGATGATTTCCGCCAACGCTCGCTGCAAGGGCTCGGCAGACTCCGGCCTGACGCAGCGGGCGACCTCTTCGCCATCACGCAGGAAGATCAGCGTCGGCCAGAGCTTGACCCGAAAGGCGCGGCCCAGCGGTCGCCCCTTGCCATCCTCGACCTTGAAGTGCGGCAGATCATCGAGCCCTTCGAGCGCCTTCGCGATCAGCGGCTGGGCGGCCTGACACCAGGGGCACCAGGGGGCGCCGAATTCGACGACTGCCGGGCCGCGAATGTCGTAAAGCGAACTGCGGCTGGGCTCATCGGTCGTGTAGTCGCTCGTCATCCTCGCTCCTTGAACGTGATTGTCTCGTCCTTTCGACAATGTAGCGGTAAACCACGACGTAGAAGTAAACAACGACCTGGCGGTAAACGACAAAACCCTCGTCGATAGCGTGGGCTTGTCGGGACAGTGCCGAAGCGTCGACCGGAAGATGGCACCAACCGGCGATATCGGTATTCAGAAGGATCTCAGTGGCGTCTCGTCTGGCGGCGTCTCAATCGATGTCGAGGCGTTTCAGTCCGCGGGAAAACGCCTGCCAGCGCTCGACATAGTGCGCTGCCGACGCTTTCAGCCCCTCGACCGCCTTATCATCCAGCGTACGCACGGCTTTCGCCGGTGCGCCCACGATCAGCGAGTTGTCGGGAAAGGATTTGCCCTCGGTCACCAACGCATTGGCGCCGATCAGACAGTTGTTGCCGATCTGGGCGCCATTGAGCACGGTGGCCCCCATGCCGACCAAGGTGTTGTCGCCCAGGGTGCAGCCGTGCAGGATCGCGTGATGACCGACGGTACAGCCACGGCCGACGCGCAGCACGAAACCGGGATCGGTATGCAGCATGCAGCCTTCCTGGATATTGCTGCCTGCGCCGATCACTATCTGCTCGTTATCGCCGCGGATCACCACGTTGAACCAGATCCCCACATCCTCTTCGAGCTCGACCTGACCGATGACGTGAGCACTGGGCGCGACCCAGTAGCGATTCCGGTCCGGCAGATTCGGCACCGCATCGAAATAGGCGTAGACAGGCATGGACTCGGCTCCGGTCGGAAAGTGAGCTTCATCCTCGCCCGCAGAGGTATCCTCTGCCAGCCGACTTTAGCCCCAAGGATCCGCCTCCGTTGTGCAGATGACGAGGGTTCCGCACGTCACGGCGAGCCGGTCCCGATACGAAGAGGCCCCGGCGTCGTATCGACGCCGGGGCCCCCTGGTCACGCGCGATGCTCGCTCGTGGCTTTTTACTTCACCACTTCACCGCTTCATTACCTCACCACGGACGCCTGCCCGTCATCTTCAGGCGGACTCGTCGTCCTGCTTGCTCTCGCTGGTAACGGAGGTGGTGACATTGCTACCGCTATAGGAATTCTGGTGCTGGCTAGCTTCGCTCTCCGCTGCCATGGAAAACGGCAATACGGCGGAGACAACGATAGCGGCCAACATCGAAAACAGCTTGTTGAACGCTTTCATGACCACTCCTTCGGCAATAGGGCGCCCTGCGACGTTTTGTCGCGACGCCTTATTAGCATGCTAAACGAATAGTCTTCAGTCAAGCACAAAATGGTCGAACCGCTCGCATCGCCGTCTGCCGGTCAACGTCCCACCCACGCCTCGATACCCAATGCCTGGGGAAGGGAACGGAGGCGTTCCGTCAACAGGCGGGCATCTGCCGAGCGACAGCCACTGTCGTGCTCCAGCACCGCCACTTCGCCATCGCCGTTCGTCCAGGTCACGGTGTAATGGGACATATCCGTCGCCCGCGGGCCGCAGGTGGGGGTTTCCACCGTCATCCCCATGGCCGGTTGCCAAGCGGCGAGCCGATCCAGGACCCGGGTGAAACGTTCTGGATCATTGGCGCGAACCCGTTCGCCCTCGATGGCGGTGAACTGCTCACCGACGAATCGCGTCGTACCCGCGTCGTCGAGCTCGACCTGATAGACCGGGCAAGTGCCGTGGCAGGGCCCGACCCGGTACCGGATCTCGGTCACGCGCGAGCCGGAAGCCGTCGGCTCCGAGGTGGGATGAGCGCTCTGCTGGGCGCAGCCCGCGGTCAGCGAAGCCGCCAACGCGAGCGTGAGAAAACTTACCGACTGACGCCTCATGAGAGTCCTCGACGTGTGAGGGATTCGGGCCGTTCATCCGGGCGCGGTGACCCGGTATGTCGATGCTTCGAAACCGATGCCGCAAGCAGTGCGCGGGCCGGCGATATCCTACCCTCTCCCGAGGGCTGGCGTCGCCGATTCCTTTCAATGTTGTAAAAATCCGCCGATGCAGGACAACTACCCGTTTTTGAACGATAAATAGAGGTAAATGTGGCCAGTGCCCTCGCGCTGCCTCTGTCATAATCATGGCACTAACGCCGCGACCTCATTAAACTGTCGTCCTAGTCGCGTTCGCGCCTGTCCGTATCCATCAGACAGAGAACCTTCATGAAATTGCGTCACGGCATGACATTCGTCTCCAGCCTGCAGACCCAGACTGGCGCCGAATCCGGCGAGACCCAAAACGTCGACGTCGTTCTCATCGGCGGCGGCACAATGAGCGCCACCCTGGGAACCCTGCTCCAGTCACTACAGCCCGACTGGACCATCCACCTCTACGAGCGCCTGGACAAGGCTGCCGAAGAGAGCTCCAACGTCTGGAACAATGCCGGCACCGGCCACTCGGCCTTTGCCGAGATGAACTACACCTCGCCGCAGCCCGACGGCAGCGTCGACATCAAGCGCGCCATCGGCATTACCGAGCAGTTCGAGGTGTCACGCCAGTTCTGGGCCAGCCAGGTGCGTGAAGGCGTGCTGGCCAACCCGCGCTCCTTCATCAACACCGTGCCGCACCTGAGCTTCGTCTGGAGCGGCGAGCGCGTGTCATTCCTGAAGACGCGCTTCGAGGCGATGCGGGAAAGCCCGCTCTACGCCGGCATGGAGTACTCCGAGGATCCGCAGAAGATCTCGGAATGGATCCCGCTGGTCATGACGGGGCGCGATACCGACGAACCCGTAGCCGCGACCCGCATGCCCATCGGCACCGAGGTCAACTTCGGCGAGATCCCCCGCCAGATGATGAACTCGCTGGCCCGCCGCGATAACTTCCACCTCTCCGTCAATACTCAGGTGCGCGACCTCAAGCGCAACGCGGACGGCAGCTGGAAAGTCACCGTGGCCAACACCAGCGATGGCGAGAACGAGCGCAGCGTCAATGCACGTTTCGTGTTCATCGGTGCCGGGGGCGCGGCGCTGCCGCTGCTGCAGAAATCCGGCATCCCTGAAGCCCGGATGTACGGGGGGTTCCCGGTCGGCGGCCAGTTCCTCTACACCACCAATCCGGAAGTGGTCGCCAAGCACGACGCCAAGGTCTACGGGCTGGCCCCCGCCGGCTCGCCGCCGATGTCGGTACCGCACATCGACAAGCGCATCCTCGACGGCATCCCGGCGATCATGTTCGGCCCCTTCGCGACGTTCTCGAGCAAGTTTCTCAAGAACGGCTCCTGGACCGACCTGGTGCGCTCGATCACGCCCAATAACCTGTGGCCGATGACCAAGGTCGGCATCAACAACCTGGATCTGGTGCGATATCTGATCAGCCAGCTTCGCATGTCGGAAAGCGGCCAGTTCAAGGAGCTCCAGAACTACTATCCCGAGGCCAACCGCGACGACTGGAAGCTGTGGACCGCCGGCCAGCGGGTGCAGACGATCAAGGATATCGAGGGCAAGGGCGGCACCCTGCAGTTCGGCACCGAGCTGGTGACCGGTGCGGAAGGCTCCATCGCCGCGCTGCTGGGCGCCTCGCCGGGCGCATCCACCGCACCGTCGATCATGCTCACCCTGCTCGAGAGGGTCTTCCCCGATCAGGTGGCCAGCGAAGCGTGGCAGGCCAAGCTGAAGTCGATGATCCCCTCCTATGGCAAGGCACTGACCGACAACCCGCAACTGCTCTACGACGTTCGCGCCATGTCACGCGAGCTGCTGGAGCTGAGCGAGCCGGACCTGACCACGACCCCCGTACCGAAGTCGGAGCCGGAGATCAGCGATAGCTGACCGCGCTCGCCGTTCTCGGCAAGAACATCGCCCGCCCTGGCTGAGCCAGGGCGGGCGATAGGTTCACGCCTCGCTTTGCGCCGCTCTATCTCGCTCCTGGCGGTGCCTCCTGCCGATACAGCACCATCCCACCGTGATGCAGAACACCATCGATGAAATCACCATCGGCGGTAAAGCCGGTGTCGTCCCAGTACTCGATGTGGTCTCCGGTGATTTCGTAGCGGCCCTGGTAGGCACTCTCCCGCGTTCCCCTGGCCTCGTCGTAACGGCCATTCGGTAGCAGTTCGTGGCGGACGTGGCCGTCTGCCGTCGCCCATAAGCCAACGTAGGATCGATCTGTCATGTCGGTGACTCCCCCGTGATTCCCTGCGGATGCGTGGGCCACCAAGAAGCCGAGCACGGCAGCGAAGATGCCGATGCACGTTTTTCGGTAGCCACGGAAACAGCGGACGCGGCCGGTCATGACCCGTCCTCGACACGCTGGCGCCGCTCCTGGAACAGCTCGGCCAGAGCGGTGGATGCTGCGATCGCCGGCGGAAACCCGGCATGCACGGTCGTCAGGTAGATGACCTCCTTCAACTCCTCCTCGCTGACACCGGCATTCAGGGCGTAACCGGCGTGAATCTTCATGTAGTCAGGCTGGCCGAGAGCGGCGAAGACGCCGACGGTGATCAGCTGACGAGTGCGATCATCCAGTATCTCGCGGCCCCACACCTCACCCAGCGCATAGCCCTGGGTGGCATCGGCGAGAAAGGGAAATTCCTCGCGCATGGCCTCCAGCGCGGGCTGGGGCTGCCCCTGGTTGAGGCGCTCGATCGCTTCCCTTCCCGCCTCCAGGCGTTCCCGCTCGCTCGCGGCATGCACCGGTTCGAGAGCGAACAGCGCTGCCGAGAGCGCCAGTGCCCCGTAGCAACATGATGAACCCAGTGTCGTCAACGTCATCTCGCATCCTCCATTTCAGGTGTCCGATCCAGCGGCCACGGTCAGTAGGGACTGGCCGTGGGGCGCACGATGATTTCGCTGACATCGACAGTGGCCGGCTGCTCGATGGCGAAGGCGATCGACCGGGCAATGGCCCCGGCCGGTATGGCGTCCTGGCGGAAGGTTCGCATCGTCTCCTGGGCGGTCGGATCGGTGATCGAGTCGGCAAGATCGGACTCGGTGACACCGGGGCTGATCACGGTCACGCGGATATCGCCCCCCACCTCCTGACGCAGCCCTTCGGAGATCGCCCCCACGGCAAACTTGGTCGCGCAGTAGACGGCCGCGGTGGGCGACACCGCATGTCCACCGATGGAGGAGAGATTGATGATCTGCCCCGCCTTCTGCCCCTGCATGACCGGTAGCACAGCCGCGATACCGTGGAGGACACCGCGGATGTTGACGTCGATCATCCGGTTCCACTCGTCCAGCTTGAGCGCCTCGAGCTTGGAAAGCGGCATGACGCCGGCATTGTTGATGATCACATCGACGCGGCCATAGGTTTCCTGTGCTGCGGTGACGAAACCCCGCATGGAATCGATGGACGTGACATCGAGCTGGCGCCAGCTGGCCTCGCCACGCCCCTCGCGTATCTCGTCGGCCAGACGTTCGAGCCGGTCGACGCGACGCGCCCCCAGCATCAGTCGAGCCCCCCGTGCCCCCAGATGGCGTGCGGTGGCTTCGCCGATGCCGCTACTCGCGCCGGTGATCAGAATGATCTTGTCTGCAAGATCCCTCATGGTGACTACCTCGTATCGTGAAGGGTCGTGCGACGGCACGACCGACGAGGAGCAGTCTATTGAGTGAGGGAAAAACGATAATCGGGGAATATATTCATGAGTTATGAAGCTGAATGGACATAATCGGGCAAAAGCGGCGACGAGCCCGGGAATCGCTCACCCCTCGGGACCTCGCCAACCGCCAGCCCCAGGGTCTGATCACCACGCTTCGCCTGCCCTTCTGACCAGGGCGTCGCGGCTCAGGCGTTCCGCTTGAGGAAGTCGATGAAGGCCCGCATCGCAGCCAGGTGGTGACGCTGACGCGGGTAACAGAAGTAGAACCCATCGAACGGCGCGCACCACTCGTCGAGCATGGTCACCAGACGCCCCTCGCGGATCAACGGGGCAGCCCAGGCATCGACGGTGAAGGCGATGCCGACGCCGTTGATCGCAGCCTCGAGCATGGCTCTCAGATCGTTGACGATCAGCGGGCCATGGACGGCGACCCGAAACCAGCCCCCGTGGCGATGAAACTCCCATTGATATGGATGCATCTGCCCCGGCCAACGCCAATTGATGCAGCGATGCCGGTGCAGGTCGGAGGGCGTCCTGGGTTTGCCGTGGCGCTTCACGTACGCCGGTGAAGCAACCACGCAGTGGCGCAGGGTCGCGCCCAGCGGCATCGCGATCATGTCCTGCTCGAGCAGTTCGCCGAGCCGGATCGCCCCGTCGAAGCCGGCTTCGATCATGTCGACCGGCTGATCGTCCAGGGTCAGATCCAGTTCGATATCGGGATACGCCTCGGCAAAGCGAGCCAGTAGAGGTGCCAGGTAGAGCTGGTAGCCGACCCGGAAGGCGTGAAGGCGCAATCGACCCTGGGGCCGCTCACCGAGTTCGGCGGCATCCGCGACGGCCGCTTCGACCTCCTCGACCGCCGGCTTCAGGCGGGCGAGCAGTCTTTCCCCCGCCTGGCTCAACCCGACCCGGCGGGTGGTGCGATGAAACAGCCGGACGTCGAGCCTCGCCTCGAGCCCCTTGATGGTCTGGCTCAGGGCCGATGGCGAGACCTGCAGCGCCTCCGCCGCGCGAACGAAACTGCCCTGCTCGGCAACGGCGAGAAACGCCTGCAGTTCGGCGAATTCACTACCGCGCATCGCCGCCGTCGATCACGTTCAGCTTCGACAGCATCTCGTAGGCCGCCTTGACGCGCGCATCGTTGGGATAGTTTCTGTTGGCCAGCATCACCAGCCCGACCTGCTTGCCAGGCACCAGGACCACGTAGCCGCCGAAGCCGTTGGTGGAGCCGGTCTTGTTGATCCAGACGTCGTCCTGCGGCGCCTGGGGTGGCTCGATCGCCTCGGCCGGGTTGGGTTTCAGGATCATGTCGTAGCCGTTGCCCGCCAGCAGCGTATCGACCGAGACCGGCAGCGGGTACTGCTCCCAGATCAGGTCCTGGGTCATGTCGCCGACCTGGAAATTGCCCTGGCGCGTGATGTCGATCGCCTGCTGCAGATCGTCATCGACCTCTAGCAAGCCGAGATTGGCCTGCACCAGCCGGGCCAGGTCGCCGGCGGTGGTCTTGACGCCGTAGGCTTCGTCATCGAGCACGCCGGGCGCCACGCGAATGGGCTCGCCGTCCTTGCTCTCGCCCATGGCGTAATGCCCCATCTGCGCCTCGGGGACGTCGTACCAGGTGTGCTGCAGCCCCAGCGGTTCCAGCACACGGGTCTTCATCGCCGACACGAATGGCTCGTCGAGACTGGCGGCGGTCTCGACGCCCAGCAGGCCGATGCCCAGGTTGGAGTAGGTTCGCACCTCGCCGATCGCCGCGGTGGGCTGCCACTGCCGATACCACGCCATCAGCGAGTCATGGTCCGTCACCTCGTCGGGCACGAACAGCGGCAGCCCGCCGGTAGTGTGAGTGCCCAGGTTGCGCCCGGAGATCTCGTCGAACGCGCTGCCCTCGAGCGCCGGCAGATAACGGCTGACCGGCGCCTCGAGGTCGAGCCTGCCCTCGACGGCGGCGAGTGATGCCAGCGTGGCGGTGAACGTCTTGCTGAGCGAGCCGATCTCGAACAGCGTCTCG
>NZNW01000115.1 GCA_002695065.1 Salinicola sp.
CGAACACAGCCGGCTGCCGACGCTGTTCCTGGGCCTGCTCGCCGCCGCCTATCTGCTCGGCGAGGTGGCCAAGGGTGACTTCAGCATCAATCTCAACACGGTCATCTTGATCTTCTTCACCCTGGGCCTGCTGTTGCACCGCAGCGCGGCGGCCTACCTGGGCGCGGTAGAGAAGGCGGTGGGCGCCGCCCGCGGGATCATCGTGCAGTTCCCGCTCTACGCCGGCATCGCCGGGATGATGACCCATGCCGATCTAGTCACCCAGTTCTCCGAGGCGATCATCTCGATGGCCTCCCGCGAGACCTTCCCGCTGTGGACCTTTCTCTCCGCCGGGGCGGTCAACTTCTTCATCCCCTCCGGGGGTGGCCAGTGGGCGATCCAGGGGCCGATCATGATGAAGGCGGCCTACGCCCTCGGCGCCGATCCCGCGCGCACCATCATGGCGTTCACCTGGGGCGATGGCTGGACCAACCAGATCCAACCGTTCTGGGCGCTGCCGCTGCTCGGCGTGGCCGGGCTCTCGGCCCGCGACATCATGGGCTATCTGTTGATCTGGCTGGTGATCTCGGGCGTTGCCATTGCGGGGACGTTCGTCGCCCTGGCCACGTTCACCTAGACACTGTCCGATAATTGCCTGGGCGCACTCGAACCAAGGAGCCTCGTCATGCCTTTCGTCACGCTCGACGGCCGCACCGTCGCCTATCGTCTGCTCGGTGGCGACACCCAGCCGCTGCTGCTGCTGGCCCATCCGCTGGGAATGAGCCAGGCGGTGTGGGACAGCGTCATCACCCCGCTGACCCGGCGCTTTCGCGTGCTCACCTGGGATCTGCCGGGACACGGAGCCAGTGAGGCATGGCCCGCGGCGCGGGGCGAGATCACCCCGGCGACGCTGGCCGCCGAGGCCTTGGCCCTGGCCGATCTCGCCGGGGCCGAGCGCTTCCACTTCGCCGGCACCTCGATCGGCGGTGTGATCGGCCAGCAGCTGCTGAGCGCGCATCCCGAGCGCCTGTTGTCGGCGACCCTGACCAACACCGGCGCGGTCATCGGCAGCGCCGAGATGTGGCAGACCCGCGCCAACCGGGTGCGCCGCGAGGGGCTGGCGGTGATGAGTGCGGAGATCGTGCCGCGCTGGTTCGCGCCGGCGCGCACCGAGGCCGACCCGGCCCTGGCCGCCGGCTGGCGGGTGGCGATGTCGCGCAATGAGGCCGAGTCCTACGCACTGCTGTGCGAGATGCTCGGCCGCCACACCTTCGTCGGGCGTCTGGGCGCCAACGCCGGTGAGGCGACACGGGCGGTACCGCTCACGCTGATCGGCGGCAGCGAGGATGGCGCCACGCCACCGTCGACCCTCGCCGCGCTGGCCGAGGAGTGTGGTGCCGAGGCCCCGACGATTCTCGAGGGCGTGGGCCATGTGCCCTCGCTGGAGGCGCCGGCGCGCCTGGTGGAGCTGCTGCTGGCGCGGCTGTCACTGTCGCCGGCGGTGGCCGAGCAGGGCGTCGATCTTGCCACCGGGCTGGAGACGCGCCGAGCGGTGCTCGGCGCCGACCACGTCGCCCGTGCCACCCAGCAGTCGACCTCACTCGACCGGCCGTTCCAGCAGATGATCTCGCGACTGGCTTGGGGAGAGCTGTGGACCAACCCGGATCTCGATCATCGCGAGCGCAGCATGATCACCACCGCGATTCTTGCCGCGCTGGGGCGCGAGGAGCTGACGCTGCATCTCAAGACCGCCAGACGGATCGGCCTGAGCGAGGCCGAACTGCGCCAGGTGCTGATGCACGTGGCGGTCTACGCCGGGGTGCCGGCGGCCAATCACGCCTTCTCGCTGGCCAAGCAGCTGGGATGGGGAGAGGAGAGCGAGTGAGAGCATCAGCTCTCACTGAGTTCGCAAGACGAACTAACGTTCGTCTAATGGACGAAGTGCGGCTGGCCCGCAAAGATATCAGTCGATATTAGAAACCGCCGGATAACAGGGACTCGACCATGAACCGCATCTTCGCTCGCACCGTTCTTGCACTCTCGGTAGCTGGAGCGGCCGCTGCCGCCCAAGCCGACACCACGCTTCGCATGTCGCATTTCTGGCCAGGTGGTTCGGCCATCAACCAGCAGATCTTCGAGAAATGGGCCAAGGCCATCGAAGAGGAGTCGGGCGGCTCGCTGAAGGTTCAGAACTTCCCCTCGCAGACCTTGAGCCAGGCCGACGAGACCTACGATGCCGCGGTCAATGGCATTGCCGATATCGGCATTACCGCTCAGGGATATACCAACGGTCGCTTCCCGCTCAGCCAGATCGTCGAGCTGCCGGGTGTCGCCGAGTCGGCTCCGCAGGGTGCCTGCGTGTTGCAGACGCTTTACGACGACGGCCAGATCAGCGGCGAGTATGACGATTCCCACGTGCTGTTCATGTTCACCACCGGGCCGGGCTACATCCATACCAAGGAAACCAACGTGCAGAAGCCGGCGGACCTTGAAGGCCTGCGCATCCGCCGACCCACCGCGGTCGCCGGAGACATTCTCGAGAACATGGGCGCTCAGCCGGTGGGTATGCCCGCGCCGGATATCTACACCTCGATGCAGCGTGGCGTGATCGACGGTCTGAGCTTTCCCTGGGAGGGCATGAAAGGCTTCCGCCTCAACGAGCTATCCCGCTATCACACCCAGGTGCCGTTCTACACGCTGATCTTCGTCGCCACCATGAACAAGAACACCTACGAGTCGCTGACCCCTGAACAGCAGCAAGTGATCGACGACAACTCGGGAATGAAATGGGCGGACAAGGCCGGTCGGGTGTTTGCCGCTGAAGACAGGGCGGGTAAGCAGCAGGCCGAAGAGGCCGGCGATACCATTCGCGTGGTCGACAACCCGCTTGACGACCCCGTTTGGCAGAAGCCGCTCGAGGATGGCATCGACGGCTATTTGAGCGATCTCGAATCGCGTGGTCGCGATCAGGCGCGTGACGTCTACCAGGCCGCGCAGGATGCAAGCCAGGCCTGCGCGCAATAATTCGGAGCCCGATTCATGCATGCGCTTTTGCGGTTCAGCCGTTGGCTGGAAGTCTTTTCGCGGCTCATCGCCGGCATCGCCCTGATCGGCCTGTTGGGTGTCACGGTGGTCGACGTGGCGTTGCGCTATCTCTACCGCTTGAGCGACGGGGCCTTCTCGCTGAGCGTGGTGGGTAGCGTGGAGCTGGTCAGTTACCTGATGCTGTTCGCGCTGTTGGCGGCGATGGCCGCCAATGTCGAGAAGAGCCAGGTGGTGGTGGAGGCTTTCAGCCACAGCTTGCGCGATTCCCTCAAGGCGCGCATCGCCGGCGTTTACCTGCTGGGCTTCGTGGTACTGGGGCTGGTTTTGGCGTTTGGGTTATGGGATGCGGCGGCCAGCGCTGCCTCTCACGGCGAGACTACCCAGGACCTGCGCCTGCCGATGGCGCCGATCTATGCCATCGCTTCGGGGTTGTGTGTATTGCTCAGCGTGCGTTGCCTGCTCCACGCCGCGCTCGGGGCGGTATTTGCCCACCAAGTGGAGAGCGTCGAATGAGTAGTGAAATGATCGGCGCCCTGGGCCTCGGGTTGCTGCTGGTACTGATGGTGCTACGCGTTCCAGTGGCATTGTGCATGCTGATCGTCGGCGTCGGCGGCTTTGCTCAGGTGATCTCCTGGGGCGCGGCGCTGTCGATGGTAAAGTCGGTGCCGGTCGAGGTGCTGTCTAACTACAGCTTCAGCGCGATCCCTATGTTCATTCTGATGGGGGTGCTGGCGGCGCATTCCGGCATGGCCGGCAAGCTGTTCAATTCCGTACGGGTGATCTGCGGGGGCTGGAAGGGCGGCCTGGCAATCGCCGCGGTGGGCTCGTGCGGTATCTTCTCGGCGATTTCCGGATCGTCACTGGCCACCGCCAGCACCATGACCCGCGTCGCGCTGCCGGAAATGGAGCGTCATGGTTACAACCGCGGTCTGGCCACCGGGGCGCTGGCCGCAGGCGGCACGCTGGGGATCATGATCCCGCCGAGCATCGCGCTGTTGATCTACGCCATTCTTACCGAGCAGTCGGTGGGCGACATGTTCATGGCCGGGCTGATTCCCGGGCTGATGGGGCTTTTATTCTACGCCCTGACGGTGACCGTGGTGGTGCACCTCAGGCCCTCGCTGGCGGCGTCGGGCGAACGCACCTCGTGGCTCGAGAAGTTCGCCTCGCTGGCCGGACTGCTGCCGTTTTTTGGCGTGTTCCTGGTGATCATTCTGGGCATCTACTTCGGGCTGTTCACGCCCACCGAGGGCGCCAGTGTCGGGGCTTTCGTCACGTTACTCTATGCCCTTCTCAAGGGACTGCGTGGCAGAGAGCTATGGGCCGCGGTACAGGAGACGCTGGCGCTATCGACGGTGGTGTTTTTCATGCTGGTGGGCGCCGATACGCTGGGCTATTTCATCTCGGTGTCCCGGATATCGTTCTCGATCAGCGACTTCATTTTCGGCCTCTCGTTGTCGCCGGTAGTGGTTCTGCTGTGCATCCTGCTGCTGTATTTCGTGCTGGGCATGTTCATGGATTCGATCGCCATGCTGGTGATCACTGTGCCGGTGGTCTATCCGATCATCCAGGCGCTGGGCATAGACCCGATCTGGTTCGGCATCGTCACCGTGCTCACCGTGGAGCTCGGCCTGATCACCCCGCCGGTAGGCATGAACGTGTTCGTGATCAAGGCGATGGCCCCGCATGTGGGGTTGGGTGAGATATTTCGCGGCGTGGCGCCGTTCATCGTCTCGGACTTCGTGCGCTTGGCGCTGCTGATCATCTTTCCGGCGCTGAGCCTCTTCTGGTTGACGCCGTGAAGCTGCCGGATTCCAGGAAGCAAGCTCGTGTACCGCCGGGACCAGGTTGTCCGGCTAACCAGTTCAAACATGCTTTAAGAGTTGGAGATTTCCATGTCCCGCAACGATAACAAGCGCTATGTGCCGCGCGACCGTAACTGGCATCCGCCCGCCCATGCGCCGGGCTACAAGACCACGGTGGCCCGCTCGCCGAGGCAGACCCTGGTCAGCCTGCTGTCACCCACGGTCTCCGAGCGCGCCGGCCCCGACTTCACCCGCTTGCGGATGGGCCCGCACGACAACGACCTGCTGCTCAACTTTCGTGAAGACCCCGCGTTGGCGGGATCGGCCGGCTTGCCCATCGGCGAGCGCGTGATCATGTTCGGCCGCGTGGTCGATCAGTTCGGCAAGCCGGTGCCCCACACGCTGGTCGAAATGTGGCAGGCCAACGCTGGCGGCCGCTACCGTCACAAGAAGGACCGCTACCTCGCCCCGCTCGACCCCAACTTCGGTGGGGTCGGTCGCTGCCTGACCGACGAGTCGGGCTGGTATCGCTTCCGCACCGTCAAGCCCGGCCCCTATCCCTGGCCCAACGATGTCAACAGCTGGCGCCCGGCCCATATCCACGTCTCGGTGATGGGGCCCTCGATCTCCACCCGCTTGGTCACGCAGATGTACTTCGAGGGCGATCCGCTGATCCCGCTGTGCCCGATCGTCAACACGCTGCGCGATCCGGAAGCGGTCGAGACCATGATCGGCCGACTCGACATGGCCAACAGCCGCAGCATGGACTGTCTCGCCTACCGCTTCGACCTGGTGGTGCGCGGCGAGCTGCAGACCTACTTCGAGAATCAGGGTTAAGGAGCCAGCCATGCATCAGCCCAACACACGCCCGCTCACCCAGTCGCTGCTCAAGGAGACGGCCTCCCAGACCGCCGGCCCCTACGTCCATATCGGCCTGGCGCTGGATATCGCCGGTCTACCGCCGCGGGAAGAGGAGATCTGGAACCGGCTCGCCAGCGACGATGCCAGGGGGGAGCGTATCGAACTGGTGGGGCGGGTCATCGACGGCAATGGCGACACCGTGCGCGATGCGCTGCTCGAAGCGTGGCAGGCCGACGCCGATGGCGAGTATCAGTGTCGGTTCGATCTCCAGGCGCCCTTCAACAGCTTCGGGCGCACCGCCGCCACGGTGGAGAACGACGGCGAGTGGACCTTCTCGACCGTCAAGCCGGGCGCAGTCGCGCTGCCGGACGGGCGGAAGATGGCACCGCACGTCAACCTGGCGGTCTTCGCCCGGGGCGTCAACGTTCAGCTCCATACCCGGCTCTACTTCGACGACGAGCGCGATGCCAACGACGCCTGCCCGATTCTCAACTCGGTCGAGTCCCCGACCCGGCGCCGGACCCTGATCGCGACCCGCGAGGAGGCCGGCGAACAGCGGCGCTACCGATTCGACATCCGGCTGCAGGGCGAGGGCGAGACGGTGTTCTTCGATTTTTGAGCCCGCTTCGCTCTGCGCTACCTCACCCGGGCCGCTCGCCGTCGAGCGGCTTTCTCGTTGGGTTGGGCGAGGCTCAGTCGCTTCCCCGCTGCCGAAATGCCTTTGGCGTCATGCCGGTGCCGCGCTTGAAGAAGCGGGTGAAGTAGGTGGGCTCGGAGAATCCCAGCCGCTCGCTGACCTGGGCGATGCTCTGCTGGGTGTAGGTGAGCTGGCGTTTGGCTTCGAGTAGCAGCCGGGCATGCAGGAGCTGGAGCGCGCTGTGACCGGTGAGGCGGCGACAGAGATCGTTGAGATGAGCGTCGCTGATGCCGAGCTCGGCGGCCAGCTCGGGAATGGCGGGCTGCCGTGTAAAACGCGTCTCGATCAGCGTCTGGTAGCGGTCGAGATGCTGCTCGCCGCGGTCGTGCCCGGTGCGAGGAAAACGACGCCGCCGTCTGGCGCGGCGCCACAGCTGGATCGTCACCGCCTCGATCAGCGCCTGCAACATGGCTTCGCGGCCGTCGTGACCTCCCGCCGGCGTGCGTCGGTACTCGGCGTCCAGCGCGTCGACCAACTGGGCCAGGGGCGTCGATTCGGCCTGTTCGGCCAGGGGGTAATGGGCGGCGTCATCCAGGACCTCGGCCTGGGGCAGCCGCTCGCGCAGGTGCTCCACCAGCGGCCGGGCGAGCGTAACGATATGCCCCTGGGTCTGCGGCGAGAAGCGAAACCCGTGGACCACGGTCGCTGGCACGCAAATCGTCGTCGGGGCGTCGAGCGCCGCTTCCATCTCCCCCAGTCGCAGCGCGACCTCGCCCTCCCGCAGCAGCAGCAGGTGCATCAGGTCGGCGTGGCGATGGGGGCGGATATGCCAGGCGTGGAGCCGGCTACGTTCGGCAATGGTTTCGCAGTGCAGCAGGTCCGGGGTTGGCCAGTGACGGGTTTCGCCGTAGAGCTGATAGGTGGGGATGGGCATGAGGGCGCCGGCTCGCGGATGGATCGGATAAGACTAAAGTCATTGCCGTATCCATGAAAATTAACATTCCGGCTGTGAATCTTATCTTATACCGCGCTCTCCGGTGGCGAAGAATGGTGGCGAAAAATGACATTCGGCAAGGTCTTTCGGCCACCTTCGAGGGAGACGCCTCATGCAGACATCCGTGGCGATCATCGGCGCCGGCCCCGCCGGCCTGCTGCTGGGACAGCTACTGCACCGCCAGGGCATCGACAACGTCATCGTCGAGCGCCGCCCGGCGGCCTACGTGCTGGGTCGCATCCGCGCCGGCGTGCTGGAGCAGGGCATGGTCGATCTGCTCCGGGAAGCCGGCGTCGGCACGCGCCTGGACGCCGAGGGCATCCCCCACGACGGCTTCGAGCTGGCACTGGGCGAGCGCCGCGTGCGTATCGATCTGGCCGCGCTGACCGGCGGCAGGCGCGTCACCATCTACGGCCAGACCGAAGTCACCCGTGACCTGATGGCCGCGCGCCAGGCGGCCGGACTGACCACGCTCTACGAATCCGAGGATGTCAGGCTGCATGGGCTCGACAGCGAGTCGCCCGCCCTCACCTTTACTCACAACGGCGACTCGATGCGGCTGAGCTGCGATTACATTGCCGGTTGCGACGGTTTCCATGGCGTCTCGCGCCAATCGATTCCCGCCGCCCGTCTCCAGACATTCGAGCGCGACTACCCGTTCGGCTGGCTGGGGCTGCTGTCGGACACGCCGCCGGTGCACGACGAACTGATCTACTCGAGCCATGAACGCGGATTCGCGCTTTGCAGCATGCGCTCCCGTGAACGCAGCCGCTACTACCTGCAGGTGCCGGCGGGAGAGCGGATCGAGGCGTGGTCGGACGACCGCTTCTGGGAGGAGTTGTCGCGGCGCTTGCCGTCGGACGTGGCCGGGAAACTGGTCACCGGGCCATCGCTGGAGAAGAGCATCGCACCGCTGCACAGTTTCGTCGCCGAGCCGATGCAGCACGGGCGACTGTTCCTGGCGGGGGACGCCGCCCATATCGTGCCGCCCACCGGCGCCAAGGGGCTCAACCTGGCCGCCAGCGACGTCGGCGTGCTCCAGCGGCTGCTTACCGCCATCTACCACCAGGGGCGTACCGACCTGATCCCGCGTTATTCGCAGACCTGCCTGCGCCGGGTCTGGAAGGCCGAGCGTTTCTCCTGGTGGATGACCCGCAATCTGCACCGCTTTGCCGACGCCGCCGATTTCGACGAGCGCATCCGGCAGGCCGAGTTCGATTACTTTCTCGGCTCCCGGGCCGGGTTGACGACCATTGCCGAGAACTACGTGGGATTGCCCTATGAAATCCTGGCATGACCGGATGATGACGAAGCGGCGACTCCGACGGTGCTTGAAACGAGCCGGAGCGCGCTACCAGCGCTGGCTCGAACGGTATGCAAGGGACGCCGATCTCGAGTCGCTTTTCTGGCTCTGATCGGCCCCGCGCCTTGCGCTCGTCACGGACGCTGCCAACCGATCACCTCCAGCGCTCGCTGCCGGTTGGCTTCTGTGGCCTGGCTGAGCAGGCTCCCGCCCACGCATAGCGCCAGATTGAGCAGCAGCCCCCACAATCCGCTGTAGACGCCCAGCGGGCGGTAGCCGGCGAATGTGAAGACGGCGGCCAGTACGGTGCCGGCGAGCATGCCGACGAACACCGCCTGGGTATTGAGCCGGCTCCAGTAGAGGCCGAGGATCAGCGCCGGCGCGGTCTGGATCAGCACCTCGAACTTGAGCACGAAGATCTGATAGAGCGTGCCCGGCGGATACCAGGCGATCAGCACCAGCACGACGACGGCGGCCACGCCGACCAGCTTGCCCACCAGGATCTTGCGCGACTCATCGGCGTCAGGAGCGATGTAGCGCCCGTAGAGATCGTTGGAGACGATCGACGAGAACGTCAGCAGCACCGAATCGGCGGTGGACACGATGGCCGCGATCACGCCGCCGAACAGCAGCACCATCGCCCAGTAGAAGAAGGCGTTCTGATTGGCCAGCGCATTGGCCATCATCCCCACCAGCTGTTCGGACTCCGCGGTGGTCAGGTCGGGGAAGGCGGCGATGCCGATGATTCCGACCATGAACACCACCCCGGCGGTCAGAAACGGCATGTAGGCCATGCGGATGAAGGAGCGCTTGAGCGTGCGCTCGCTGCGCGCCGCGAAAATTCGCTGGAAAGCGTGTGGATAGATCGCCGCGCCGATACCCACCAGCACCAGCAGGCAGAACCAGGTGGTCAGGCCTCCTCCGGTTGGTGCGCCCAGTTTCTCCGGCGCCTCGGCGATCATCGTCTCGGCTGCCGTGGGCAGCCCG
>NZNW01000116.1 GCA_002695065.1 Salinicola sp.
CGCCTCGCGCACGGTGGCGATCTTCTCGGCGACCTGCGCTGGGGGCTCGCCCCAGGTCAGGTACTTGTCGACCGTTCTGGCGGCGACGTCGATCGCCGGCTGGGAGGAGCCGCCGAAGTAGAGCGGGGGACCATTGGGCGTCACCGGCCGGAAGATCAGCTTGCCCTCCTCAATGTGCAGATGCTTGCCGTCGTGATTGACGGTCTCGCCAGCCAGCAGGCGCTGGTAGACGTCGAGAAATTCGTGGGTCACCTCGTAGCGCTCGGCGTGGTCGAGGAAAATGCCATCGCCGCGGTTCTCGACCGGATCGCCGCCGGTCACCACATTGATCAGCAGGCGGCCGCCGGAAATGCGGTCCAGCGTCGCGGTCATCCGTGCGGCAACGGCGGGCGACTGCAGTCCCGGCCTGACCGCGACCAGAAAGCGCAGCCGCTGCGTCAGCGGGGCCAGCGCCGAGGCCACGACCCAGGAGTCCTCGCAGCTTCTCCCCGTCGGCAGCAGTACGCCGTAGTATCCTAGTTGGTCCGCGGATTGTGCGATCTGACGGAGATAGTTGATATCGACGTTACGGCCACCCTTCGAGGTTCCCAGGTAATGGCCATCGCCATGAGTCGGTAGAAACCAGAGCACCTTGAGTTTGGACGCTGCATCGTTGGATGACGTGGTCATGATCACTTCTCCTGATTCGTGGGCTCGTAAATGTGTGCATTGTGCGTATCGACCTCGCGCGGCAGTACGCCGGCCTCGAAGAAGGCGTCCGCGATTTTCTGTTGCGCCTCGAATTGGGACGTCGATACCGGCTCGACCTGATAACTGCGATTGCCGAGTGCCGCTTCGATGATCTGGGGTTCGATACCTCCCCAGATCGGACTCAGGCGTTGGGCTGCCTCGTCGCGATGGGTGCGCACCCAGTCGCCGGTCTCCTTCAGCGTGCGATAAACGGTTCTAACGACTCCCGGATGGGACTCGGCGTAAGGCGTGGCGGCGAGATAGAAGCGGGTATAGTTTGCGAGGCCATCGCTGCCATCCACTATCGTGCGGGTGTCGTCTTGGGCACGTGCCGTGGAGAGATAGGGCTCCCAGGCGATCCAGGCATCGACGTTCTTCTGCACGAAGGCTGCGCGGGCGTCCGAGGGTGTTAGATAGGAGACTTGGACGTCATCGAGTGTAAGCCCGGCGCGATTTAGCGCGGCCAGCAGCAGGTAGTGATTCCCGGCGCCGCGAGTGACTGTGATGCGCTTGCCTTGCAGGTCGGCGACACTGTCGATACTGCTGTCGGCGTGCACGATCATCGCCTGACCGGCCGGTGATGGCGCCTCGGTGGCGTAGAACGTCAGATCGGCGTTGGCGGCTTGGGCAAAGATCGGCACGGTGTCGGCCACGTCCGCGCTGAGATCCAGATCGCCCAAGTTGAGCGCTTCGAGCATGGGCAGTCCGCTGGTGAATTCATGCCAGCGAATGTCTACGCCCTGCTGCGCGAGGCGATCGTCCAGCACGCCACTGTCACGTATCAGCCCCATCAGGGTCGACGAGCGCTGATAGCCGATACGCACTTCGTCGTCCGCTTGGCTGGAGAGTGTAGTAGTGGTCAAGGTAATGGCAACGAGGCCGGCCAGTAGTGACCGGAATGAGACGTGCATGGGAGCAGTAACCTCTTAGGGATTGTCGTCGGAATGCAGAAGGGCTTTGAATGCTGTCGCCGCAATAGGGTCTTTCGGGAAACATGACGGAAGTCGAGTCGTCATTCCCAGAGATTGGGTGTGATCGATGCCGAAAAACCAGAGACAAATCGCTTGCGCACTCTGGTGACACGATCGAAAACGTGTCGTTGCACCTTGCCGATATTGGCGCCGTAGACATGCACGCTGATCGAGACCTGGTCCTGGAATGCATTCTCGACTTGGTGGATGTCACCGCTCTCCGGCAGCAGAGGTTCGACGTCGCCAGCGGTTAGCCTGACCGGCTCGCCGCGGATCAACGTGCCGGCTTCGCTGCGGTAGGGTGTCGAGATCTCGGCGCCGCGTAACATGCCGATAAGACCCCACACCGTATGATCGTGAATCGGCGTCTTTTGTCCGGGGCCCCAGACGAAACTCACGACAGAGAATCGTTCCAGCGGATCGCAGTGGAGCAGGTACTGCTGGTAGTACTCTGGGTGCGGTTGTGCAAAGGCCTCCGGCAGCCAGTCGTCGTGCTCGATCAAGCGAGACAAATGGGGCGTCAGACGACCCACGAGTGCCGTATCTTCCACCTCGTTTTCCACGATCTCCGTCACGTTTCGAACGAAAGTCGTCAAGGGCGTAAGGGCGCTTTCGCGCCGTTCGATAGCGAGCGAATTCATGAGACGCTCGCCGTTACCTGACGACGAGGTGCGTCGGCAGTGGTGTGGTCGGTGGTGGATTGCCCCAGTACTTTGCGCAGAACCTGCGTTTCGAGGTCCGAAGCGCCCGGTGAAGAGGGTTCTCTGGGGCGGGGCAATGGAATCTCGAGATCCATCCCGATACGACCCTGTTCGAGGACGATCACGCGATCGGCCAATTGAACCGCCTCCGGAACATCGTGCGTCACCAGCAGCACGGTAAAACCGTGCTGTTGCCACAGTCGCTCGATCAACGCCTGCATCTCTAGGCGCGTCAGCGCATCGAGAGCACCGAGCGGCTCATCGAGCAGCAGTAACCTGGGCTGGTGAATCAATGCCCTGGCCAGCGCCACCCGCTGTTGCTGTCCACCGGAAAGCTGCGCCGGCCACACATCGGCCTTTTCGACAAGCCCAACCTCGCGCAGCGCTTCTTGGGCGCGAGGTTTCCAGTCACCATTGAGCCCTAACCCAACGTTGTGCAGCACGCTCTTCCAGGGGAGCAGGCGCGCATCCTGGAACATCAGGCGGGTATCGTCCGTGCGCGAATCGAGCGTGACGTCACCGACGGCAATCTCCCCGCGTGAAATTGATTCGAGTCCAGCCAGCATGCGCAGTAATGTACTTTTGCCGCAGCCACTACGACCGACGATGGCGACGAACTGGCCGGCCGGGACGTGAAGGTCGATTTCCTTGAGCACTTCCAATTCGCCAAATTGCTTGCCGACGTCGTTCAGCGCCAAGGCGGTGCCATGCTGGTCCGCCGAGCGGCGAATTTGTGAAGTTGAGTCAGCAATGTCGTCAGCGATAGCGTGGCGTTTTCGAGTTACAGTGGCGACGCTCATCGTACGGCTCCTTGTGTGTAAGCGGGGTTCCAGCGCAACCAGCGGCGCTCGAGAAAGCGTGCCGACTCGTCGGCCAGCTTGCCGAGAATGGCGTAGAGAACGATAGCCAGAACCACGACGTCGGTTTGCAGGAATTCGCGGGCGTTCATGGCCAGATAACCGATACCGGAGTTCGCCGAGATGGTTTCCGCGACGATGAGTGTCAACCACATCAGGCCAAGCGAGTAACGGACTCCCACGAGAATGGAAGGCATGGCGCCGGGTAGCACGACGTTGGTGAACAGGGCCCGACCCGAGAGACCGTAGCTTCTGGCCATCTCCATGAGATCGGGATCGATGCTGCGAATGCCGTGAAAGGTGTTCAGGTAGATGGGAAAGGCGGTGCCTAGGGCGACCAGAAAGATCTTCGCGGTCTCGTCGATGCCGAACCACAGGATGACCAGCGGAATCAGCGCCAGATGGGGGACATTGCGTACCATCTGCACGGTGCTATCGAGGAGCTTCTCGCCCCACCACGAAAGGCCACTGATCATGCCGAGAAGCAGTCCGATGCTGCCACCGATCAGAAAGCCGAAAGCAGCCCGCTGGAAACTGATCAAGAGATGATGAAAGAGCTCGCCGTTGCGGGAAAGTTCCCAGCCGGCTTCGAGCACGGCCGATGGCGACGGCATCACGCGGCTGGAGATGAAACCGGCGGATACCGCCAGTTGCCAAATCAGTAATATGGCAACGGGAACCAGCCACGGAAGGACGCGATCCAGTGTGCGTCGATTGATCGGAACCATCGCTATTTTCCTCGGATACGGACAATGATGTCGTGCAGTATTGAAGAAAGTAACAGCGTCCGATCGTGCTAGTGAAATGAGAAATAAAGAATTGGATATGTAGCGAGACATGGACACTGATAAGCAAATCACGCAGAGCTTTTCGTGATTTTAATTGAAGCTGAGATGCGCCGAGGGCGATCGATGCCATCGGCGCGTCTCGTCTGGGGCTCAGCGTGTCGTGTCGGCGGTCGACGCCGTGTCGGTATGGGTGTTGTCGCGGAGCGCGCGGGTAAAGGCGTCGTCGAACAGTCGCGAGACGTCGTAGGTATCGATCAGGCCGATACCGGCGAAGAAGTCGACCGTCTGCTGGGCGCCATCGATCGCCGCTGGCGTGATCGGCTCGACGCGGGTCCGGGAGCGGGCAAACCACGCCTTGGCGATATCGGGGTCTGCGCGTGTCTTGCCGGCCCAGGCTTCGGCGTAGACATCGGTATGGCCGGGATCGTCCAGCGACCAGGCGCGGGCCCGCTGCACCCGTTGCAGGAAATCGCCGATGATCGCGCGCTTGTCGCCGATGGCGCTGTCGCTGGCAATGATGAAGCTCTGTGCCGGAATCAATCCCTCGGCGGTGGTCAGGACGCGGGCGCCGCGACGTTCAAGCTGTATGACGTAGGGGTCCCATGAGCCGATGGCATCGACCGCGCCACTGTCGAGCGCATGCGAGGCGTCGAGCGCGTCCAGATAGCGCAACTCTACCGCATCGCGAGGAATGCCGGCCTTTGCCAGCGCGTTGAACAGCAGTTGCTGACTCCACGAGCCGCGCCAGATCGCGATGCGTTTGCCGCGCAGGTCCGCCAGCGAGTGGATCGTCGAGTCACCGCGTACCACGATGGCGACGCCATCCAGGTTCTGACGTGAAACGCCGATGATGTTGAAATCGCCTCCCAGCGCACCGAGAAACAGCGGGGGGGCATCGCCGACGAAACCGATGTCGATGTTGCCGGTGTTGAGTGCTTCCGCCACCGGCGAGCCGGAGCTGAACTGCTTCCACTGCACCTCGTAGGGCAGATCGTCGAGCATGCCGGCGGCCTCCATGACCGACAGATTGTTGTAGGCCTGATCGCCGACGACGAGTGTCTTGCTGGCCTGGGCGACAGTGACCATGCCGCCAGCCAGGGCGGAGATGGCGACGAGTGACGACAGCAGTCGGGTGAATCGTTTCAAGCGTGGCAAGGTCGAATACTCCCTGGCTTTAGGGGATGGGGGATGAGAGCTGCGGCGCTAGCGGGCGTCACCCGCTGGCAGTGAAAAGCTTGTATCGAAGGTCTGAGCGACGTCGAGCGGTTTGGGAATCAGGCCGGCACGGTGATAGAAGTCGGCGGTCTGCTGCTGCGCCTCACGAGTGGCATCGTCGATCGCTTCCCAATGCAGCTCGCGGCGCACGTACTGCTGGCGTGCCACCGTTTCCGGGAAGCCGATGATCTCGGCGAGCTTGCGTGCGTACTCGTCGATGTGTTGATAAGACCAGATCTGTGCCTGCTGCAGACGAGCGAGATAGTCCTGGAGAGCGGCCCGTTTGGCGTGATCGGCGATCGCTGCGTCGGTCGCCGCGACGAAACTGTTGCCGGATATCAGGCCATTGCCGGGCGCGACGACGCTGGCACCATCCTCCAGTTCGGCATAGCTCGTGTAGGGCTCCCAGGTGCCCCAGGCGTCCACCGAGCCGTTGGCCAGCGCGATGCGCGCGTCCACCGGTCCCATGAAGCGCAGTTCGGCGTCCTCTGCGGAAAGTCCCGCGCTCTCGAGCGCCTTCAGCGCTACCAGGTGGCCGATCGAACCGCGTCCGACGGCGATCCGTTTGCCCGCGAGATCAGCGGGTTTCTTGATATCGGAATCGCCGTTGGCGATCACGGCGGTGCCGTAGGGATTGGATTTGTCGACCGCGATGGCCTTGACCTCGGCGCCTGCGGCGAGTGCGAAGACGAGCGGGGCATCACCGATGATCCCGGCGTCGACCGCACCGGCGTTGAGCGCCTCGACCAGCGGTGCGGCGGCCGGAAACTCCGACCACTGGATGCGATAGTCGATGCCTGTCAGCGCCTTGGCGGCTTCGAGCTGGGCACGCATGTTGCCCTTCTGGTCGGCGATCCGGAGCGTGACGGGGTCGGCCTGGATCGTAACCGGGAGCAGGACGACGGCAAAGGTCAGTAAGCGTGACAACAGGCGGTGGGCTGGCCGCATGGCGGAGATTCCTTGGTGACGTTGGGATAAGTATTGGATGGTGCGGCGCTCGGCCATGTGCTATGTCAGGCCGGCGAGAAAGGCATCATCGAGAGGCGTCATTCAACACGGTCTCCTTCCGGTCGCTGATCGTGACATCAAGCTGGCTGCGCCTGCGCCTGCGCCTGCGCCTGCGCCTGGGCCTCGCGCTCGGCGACGCGCTGCCTGACCAGTGGGATGAGCTCTCGGCCATACTCCTCGGCATCGTCGATCGGCGAAAAGCCGCGGATCAGGAAGGTGGTCACGCCCAGTTCGTAATAGGCGAGCAGCGCGTCGGCGACCTGCGCCGGTGTGCCGACCAGTGCAGTCGAGTTGTAGCTGCCGCCGACGAGCGCTGCGATTCCCGTCCACAGGCAGCGGTCCACGCGATCGCCCCGGGCCACGGTGTCGCGCAGTCGACGAGCGCCTTCACTATCGGTCTTGGTCGGAAACACCGTGCCTTCTCTCTCCAGCCGCTCGTGAGCCTGGGTACGGATCGTCTCGGCGCGCCGCCATGCCGCGGCCTCGGTCACGCCGAGAATCGGACGAAACGACATGCTGAATTCGATATCGCGGCCATGGCGCGCCGCTTCGGCTCGGACGTTGGCGATGGTCTCGCGCGCCTGCGCCAGTGATTCGCCCCACAGGGCGTAGGTATCGGCGTGCTTGCCCGCAATGCGCTGCGCGATGGGCGACGAGCCACCGAAGTAGACGGGCAGATCGCCTTTCGGCTTGATCGCCGAGTAAGCCGCCTCGGCACGGTAGAACGTGCCCTGGTGATCGAAGGGCGTGTCGCTGCGCCAGACGCGCTTGACAACGTCGAGGTATTCATCGGTGCGTAGATAGCGCTGCTGGTGGGGCTCGTAGTCGCCATCGCGACGCTGCTCAACGTCGCTGCCACCGCTGATGACATGGACTGCCAGCCGGCCATCGACCAGATGGTCCAGCGAGGCGAGCTTGCGTGCCGCCAGGGTCGGGGAGACGAAGCCCGGACGATGGGCGAGCAGTAGCTTCAGGCGGCGGGTGGCCTGTCCGGCCAGCGCGGCGACGATGAAACCGTCGGGTTGATCGGACCAGTAGCCGATGAGGATACGGTCGAATCCCGCCTCCTCGTGGGTGCGCGCGAAACGCTCGATCACCGGCTTGTCGAAGATAATGTCTCCCGGCGGGAGGATTTCGGAGGTTTCCCGGTGGCCGATCATGCCGATGAACTGGACACTCATGCGCTATCTCCTCGCGGATCTTTTCAGGGATTGTTGGCGCCGGCCTCGGGTCGAAAGCACGGCATCGCTGTGGATCTTCGGTCATGGAACGCGATTTTCGAGGGAGAAAGAAATCACAATCATCGAAGTGTTATTCGGCATCAGTCGATGAGCTTTTTCGTCCGCAATGGCTATCGATAGGGTCATGAGGTTATCGATAATCTTGCCGTTACCATCGATGTAATCCTGATAGATTGCTTCCACCTTTCGGCCTGCCGATGCTGGAAAATAGTGAAGCTTGAGCCTGCATTTGTGAAAGCCGGAATTGCCGAATAATTGTCACTCAGGAGATATCGATGTCGCAGCCGCTACGTTATTTTCATGACATTCGCGAAGCGCTCGTCGACTCGCGCGAACTGGCGCTGATCGACGTGCGTGAAGAGGCACGTTTCGCTGAAGCGCACCCGCTGTTCGCTGTCAATCTGCCACTCTCCCGGTTGGAGCTCGACGTGTTGGCGAGAATTCCCCGGCGGGAAACGCCGATCACCCTCTATGACGATGGCGAGGGCCTGGCACAGCGCGCCAGGGATAAGCTGATCGAGATCGATTATCGGGACGTGGCGCTACTCGCCGGTGGTCTGCAAGGGTGGCGGGAGGCCGGTGGCGAACTGTTCCGCGACGTCAACACTCCCAGCAAGGCGTTCGGCGAGTGGGTCGAACACCATCGCGGCACGCCCTCGCTGAGCGCGATCGAGGTCAAGTCACGGATCGAGAAGGGGGCGAATATCGCCATTTTGGATGCGCGCCGGTTCGACGAGTTCGAGACTATGAGTATTCCCGGTGGCGTCAGCGTGCCGGGTGGCGAACTGGCGCTGCGAATCGATGAGCTGGTGCCGGATCCCGCCACCGAGGTGATCGTCAACTGCGCCGGTCGGACACGCAGCCTGATCGGAGCACAGTCGCTCGTCGATATCGGCCTGCCTAATCCCGTCAGTGCGCTGCGCAACGGCACCATCGGCTGGACACTCGAGGGGTTCGAGCTTGTTCGCGGCCAGCGCGCCCGCTATCAGGAGCTTGCGTCCGGCGAGCGTCCGGCACTGCGCGCCAGGGCCAGTGCGCGTGCCCTTGAACTCGCCGCGAGATCCGGCGTGAAACGGCTGTCGCGCGATACCCTAGAGAGTTTCCTCGGTGCTGACCGCACCAGCTATCTGGTCGACGTGCGCGCGCCGGAGGAGTATCGACAGGGCCACTTGCCGGGGTCGCGTTCGGTACCCGGTGGGCAACTGGTGCAGGAGACCGATCACACGCTCGCAGTAAGCGGTGCGCGCGTGGCGCTAATCGACGATGACGGTACCCGGGCCAACATGAGCGCGACCTGGCTGGCGCGGATGGGATGGGAGGTCTTCGTCGTCGACGGCCTGACCTCGGCGGATTTCAGCGAGACTGGCGCGGAGCGCCTACCGCGACCGCCGCTGCCCGAGGTCGCCACGATCTCGCCGGCACACCTGCGCGAACGCCTGGCGGACAGCGAGATCGAGCTGCTCGACGTCACCAGCCACGCCAACTACCGGCGCGCCCATGTGCCGGGAGCGCGGTGGATTCTGCGCGCCGAGCTGGCGGATCACGTCGCGCGGCTACCCGCCACGACATCGGTGGTGCTGACCTGCGCCAGCGATCTGCTGGCCCGCTATGCCTGGGGGGATCTGTCTCCCGCCGACGCCGGCCGGACCCGGGTGCTGGCCGGTGGCACCGCAGCCTGGCGCGTTGCGCAGCTGCCGCTCGAGAGCGGCGATGGCGTAACGTTGTCGCCGACGATAGACCGCTACCGTCGCCCCTACGAGGGCACCGATAGCCCGCGCGAGGCGATGCAGGCGTATTTAGACTGGGAGTTCGGCTTGGTCGAGCAGCTGCGACGCGACGCAACCCACGGTTTCGCGACAAGCTGACGTTGCGAGTGCCGGCAGCGAAGGAAGGCCGGCTTTGCAATCACCTGCCGTGTGAGACTGGCGCCGCCAGTCGCGGAATGGCCCGAAACGGTGCCCCAGGTCTGGGACGCCACTTGGCGTCCCGATGAGAGTCAGGCCAGCGCGAGCCGGGCAGCGTGGCGTGTTCGGGGTTCGGCGCTCGCGGGGGTGATGGCGTCGATCAGTTCGTCAATGACGTCATTCAGGCGTGATTGCAGTTCCTCGCCAAGGCGGTAGCGGCCGTCCATTTCCTTCTCGATATGCAGCGGCGAGGCGTAGACGCCGGCGAGCTGGTGGCGGGCACCCAGCGATGAGAGCACGGGCTTGAGCGCATAGTCGAGCATCAGCAGGTGGTGGTCGCTGCCGCCAGTGGCCAGCGCCAGCACCGTCTTGCGGGTCAGCGCGCCCTGGGGCAGCAGGTCGAGCATCAGCTTGAGACCGCCGCTGAAGGAGGCCTGGTAGACCGGTGTGGCGATAACCACGGCATCGGCGGCGAGGACCTCGTCACGCAGCGCCGCGACGTCGGGGTGGTCCCAGTGCCCCTGAACGAGCGCGGCGGGATCGAAGTCGTCGAGCGTGAAGGACGAGAACCGCGCGTTTGACGCGCCGATTCGCTGTCTGACGTAGTCCAGCATGCTGGTGGAACGGGAGTTGGCGCTAGGGCTGCCGGCGAGAGTGACGATATGCATGACGGTTCTTATCCCAAGGAAGTGTTCGCGTGATACGACACTAGCAGGGCCGATCGGCATCCGATAAATGAGAAATGCTGCAGAGGTTATCGCGATAAGGACGTCTCGCGCGGCGGGTGTCGGGAAGCGTCGGATTCACACGACGCTCCCCGGACAGCGGCAGTGATCCGTTAGATAGCTTCCTCGAGCGCCGGCGCCGTCTCCTGATGAAACCAGTGCAGATGATGTACCCGGATGCCGACCACCTCGCCGACCGCGAGCGCCAGCGTCTTGAAGGTTTGGCGCGTCAGTTCGACTGTCAGGTAGTCGTTCTCGACCTGCGGCCCCTGGACGGTATTCGTGACTGGTGTGACCTCGACGTGATAGCTGCTGCCCATGGGTTGGACGTGGCGAATGCGAACCGGCCACGGCGTGTCGGGGGCGCGAACGATTTCGATGTCGTGCGGCCGTACGAAGGCATCCTGCCTCCTCGAGCGCAGGTTGGCGTCGGCGTTGGGAATCGGCAGTTGCCAGCCGCCGGTGTCGAAGTGGCCGTCGCGAAGGGTGCCATGAAGCACGTTGACACTGCCGATGAAGGTCGAGACGAAGGGAGTGGCCGGGTAGTCGTAGACCGCTTCCGGTGTGCCCACCTGCTCGATGCGGCCGTGATTCATCACCACGATGCGGCTGGCGACCTCCATCGCCTCCTCCTGGTCGTGGGTCACGAACAGGCTGGTCACGTGCAGCTCCTCGTGCAGTCGGCGCAGCCAGCGGCGCAGCTCCTTGCGCACGCTAGCGTCCAGTGCGCCGAACGGCTCGTCCAGCAGCAGATAGTGGGGCTCCACCGCCAGTGCTCGGGCCAGGGCAATGCGCTGACGCTGGCCACCGGAGAGCTGCGTCGGGAAGCGTTTGGCCAGCCAATCGAGCTGAACCAGGTCCAGCAGTTCGTGGACCCGCCGGCGAATCTCGGCCTCCGGCGGGCGCTGGGCGCGGGGTCTGACGCGTAGTCCGTAGGCCACGTTCTCGAATACGCTCATGTGGTTGAACAGCGCATAGTGCTGGAAGACGAAGCCAACCTGGCGATGACGGATCGGTTCGAAGGTCATGTCGCGACCCTCGAGCAGGATGTTGCCGCTGTCGGCGAACTCCATGCCGGCGATGCTGCGCAAGAGCGTCGTCTTGCCACAACCGGAGGGGCCGAGCAGCGCGACCAGCTCGCCGTCGTCGATGGCGAGATCGATGTCGTCGAGCGCGGTGAAATCGCCGTAGCGCTTGGTGAGTTGATTGACCTGAATGCTCATGACGAGGCGTTCTCCCATTGACGTTGCTGGCGCCACTCGACGATCGACTTGATGATCAGCGTGACGATCGCGAGCCCGGCCAGCAGCGTGGCAACGGCGAAGGCGGCGCTGAATTGATATTCGTTGTAGAGGATCTCGACGTGCAGCGGCAGGGTATTGGTGGCACCGCGAATATGACCGGAGACTACCGAGACTGCGCCGAACTCGCCCATCGCACGGGCGTTGCAGAGGATGACGCCATAGAGCAGCCCCCACTTGATGCGCGGCAGCGTGATCGTCCAGAACATGCGCCAGGCGCTGGCGCCGAGCATGATCGAGGCCTCTTCCTGCTCGGACCCCTGTTCCTGCATCAGCGGGATCAGCTCGCGGGCGACGAAGGGCAGCGTCACGAACATCGTCGCCAGCACGATGCCGGGCAGGGCGAAGATGATCGGAAATCCATGGGCGGCGAACCAGCCGCCGAACCAGCCCTGGCTACCGAAGATCAGAATGAACACCAGGCCGGCGATGACCGGTGATACTGAGAAGGGCAGATCGATCAGCGTGGTCAACAGGCTGCGCCCCGGAAACTGGAAACGGGCGATGCACCAGGCCGCGGCGATGCCGAACAGCGTGTTGAGTGGCACGCAGATCAAGGCGGTGATCAGCGTCAGCAGGATGGCGTGGCCGGTATAGGGATCGGTGATGGCGTCTACGTAGGCGCCGACGCCTTCGCGAAACGCCTCGAACAGTACGGCCACCAGCGGCAGAATCAGAAACAGCGCGATGATCAGCAGCGCAAGCGTGCTCAAGGCGTAGCGCACCCACGGGATCGA
>NZNW01000117.1 GCA_002695065.1 Salinicola sp.
CCAACCTGCTGGCGCTGAATGCCTCGGTCGAGGCGGCACGGGCCGGGGCGCAGGGCCGCGGATTCGCCGTGGTCGCCGCCGAGGTTCGCGGTCTGTCGGCGCGCTCCGCCGAAGCCGCCAAGACCATCCGGGCACAGATCGAGGGGACGCACCTCCAGGTCAGGAAAGGCGCCCAGGTCCTGACCCAGGCCAGGGAGACGATGGCCACCGCGGTGCAGTCCGGCCATCAGCTCGGCCAGCTGCTGGAGGGCATCGCTCTCTCCTGCCAGCAGCAGCGCGACGGCATCCATCAGATCGACCAGGCCATCAGCGCCATCGACATCGCCACCCAGCGCAACGTCTCGCTGGCGGAACGCACGCTCAGGGCGACGCAGGATCTGGACGCCCGGGCGCAGCGCCAGCAGGAGCACTGCAACCAGTTCACGCTGGAGACGCCAGTGCCGGGACCCGACGCCGGGATGCAGGAGACCGCCGGGCCGGATAGCATGGCTCTGGCCGACGACCGGCCCCGCTCCAGCGTGAGAAGTCACCATGAGGAGCACAAGGCGCTGCCGGTTTGAGAGCGGCGGAGTCTCCCCCTGGGGCCGACTAGTGATGCCCTTGGGTGAGCGGAGCCGCTTTTCGGCCACCACCTGCCATGCATTCCGGCCACCGTGCCGATATCTCAGAAGGACGCTTCAATGAACAAGACCAGCGCCACGACCAGCCCCAAGCGCCGACTCTCGTGGGCGGTGACGACCGGCTTGATGCTGGGTATCGCCTCGACCTTCCAGGCCGCTGCCGCCGATGAAGCCTGTGCCCCCGAGGCCTACGCCATGGCCCTTCGCTATCAACAGCAGTCGGCCGAGATCGAGGCACTGCAGCGGCAGAGCTACGCCCTGGCCACGGCGAGACTGCAGCAGAAGATCGCCGCCCACCCCGAGGCGGACAACCTGGCGATCATGACCGACCTGGACGAGACCGTCATCGATAACTCGGCGCTACTCGTTCGCGACATGCAGGCCTGTCACGACTTCACCGGCTGGGATACCTGGAAGGTGTGGGAGCGCGAAGGCCACCCGCGGCTGATTCCCGGCGCACGCAGGTTCCTGAATTACGCCGATTCCCAAGGCGTGACGATCTTCTACGTCTCCGACCGCTACCAGGAGAACAAGGCGTCGACGCTCGCGACACTCCGCTCGCTGCATCTGCCCCAGGTCAACGACGCCCAGGTCCGGCTGCTGGGTCCCTCGAAGGGAGAGCGCCGCGCCGCCATCGAGCGCGATCACGAGCTGGTCCTGCAACTGGGTGACTCGCTGGCGGACTTCTCCAGCGATTTCCATCACGCCGACCTGAAGGACCAGCATCGGCTGGTGGCCGAGGACGACGCCCATTTCGGCGATGACTGGATCATGTTCCCCAACGCCAGCTACGGCAGTTGGAGCGATGCCGATCTCGAAGCGTGGGCGGCGCCGCTGAAGACTCGCTAGCGCGGGGGGCGGGACGCCACACGTCCCGCCCCGCCTCGATGGCGGCCCGACCGCCGGCGGCTGGATTCGCTCAGCGGAAGGGTTCCGGGTCGCCACGCCCTTCCCGTACGACCACGGGGGGAATCTCGCGCAGGTCGACCACCGTGGTCGGCTCCAACTGGCAGGCACCACCGTCGATGATCAGGTCCAGGTGGGCGCCGAGCCGCTCGCGAATCTCCTCCGGGTCGGTCATCGGCCAGGTCTCTCCCACCGGAATCAAGGTCACGCTCATCAGCGGTTCGCCCAGGGCATCGAGCAGCGCATGGGTGATCTTGTGATCCGGTACGCGCACGCCGATCGAACGGCGCTTGGGATGCAGCAGCAGCCTCGGTACTTCGCTGGTCGCGCTGAGGATGAACGTATAGGCGCCGGGGGTGTGCGACTTGAGCAGGCGGAAGACGCTGTTGTCGACCTTGGCATAGGTGCCGATCTCCGAGAGATCGGAGCAGACCAGCGTGAAGTTGTGACGATCGTCGAGCTGGCGTAACCACTTGATCTTCTCGATCGCCTTCTTCTCGCCCAAGCGACAGCCTAGGGCATAGCCGGAGTCGGTGGGATAGGCGACCACACCGCCCTGGCGCAGGATCTCGATGGCCTGGTCGATCAGACGCTTCTGCGGGTTCTGCGAATGAATCTGGAAGAATTGGGTCATCTCACGCTCTCCTGGAACCGCTATCGAAATCTGCCCAGCCTCCATGACCGCGGTCGATCACGGGGCGTCGTTGCTTTCGGGCCGTTACTGCTCACAGGGTAACAGACGTGGCGCTACTCGCCGCCGGCGAAGCGTCGCAGTGCCGGGTGGCACCAGACCGGCCTGACGTGGGAGCGCGGCGGCGGGCTGATCGTTCCCGGCGACAGCGGGCCACCCGGATAATGGAAGTCGCTGCCGACGGATCCGTAAAGCCCGTGGAAATCGAGCTGACGAGCCAGGTCGTGGGTCGTATCGGGATTCTGATAGCCGCTGACCAGTTCCGCCGCTTCGCCGCCGGCATCGATGAAGGCCGCGAACATCAGGTCCCGCTTGCGCCGGGTCATGCCGTAGCGCAACGGGTGCGCGACGACGGCGACGCCTCCGGCATCGCGAATCCAACCGACGACCGTGGCGAGCTCGGGCCAGTGCATCTTGACGTCGCCCCGTTTGCCGGCGCCCAGGTAACGCTTGAACGCCGTCTTGACGTCCGGGACCACGCCGGCCGCAACCAGCGCCGCGGCGAAATCCGGCCGCCCCAGTGGGCGCTCACTTCCCGCCTCCTGCCGCGCCCTGGCGAGACCATCGTCAAGGCCGACCTTCTCCAGGCGATGGGCGATCTCGCGGGATCGCCTGTCGCGCGCGTTGGCCAGTACCTCCAAGCCCGCGTCGAGAGCGGAGGACGTGCCCTGAGGCAGCAGCGCCACGATATGCAGACCGATCCCCCGCCACTGGCAGGAGAGTTCGGCCGCCGCCAACAGGGAAAGACCGTGATGCCGGCATCGCTCTGCCGCTTCCTCGACACCATCGATCGTGTCGTGGTCGGTCAGGGCGACATGGGTCAACCCGCGCGCATGGCACAGGTCCGCCAGCGAGGCGGGCGAAAGCTTGCCGTCGGAAGCCGTGGAGTGCAGGTGCAGGTCGATCCCTCGAATACCTTCCAGCGTATCGGACAGCACGGTCGAGCGGGCCTCGGGATCAGCGGTGGGAAAAACGCTCATGGGCATGACGCCAGCCAGCGTCTTTGTCAGAATAGGTCGACTATGGTGAGGGGCGCGGCGAATCGGGTCAATCGTCCACGCCGCCACCACCCGCCAGAGGCTCAGCCCGTATGAAACTGCTGTTCGACTTCCTGCCCATCGCGATCTTCTTCGCCGTCTATCATGTCAGCGGCGATATCATCACAGCCACGATGGTCCTCATTCCCGCCACCGTCGCGCAGTTAGGCATCGTCTGGTGGCGTCAGCGCCGCATCGAGAAGATGCTGCTGATCACCTCGATCATCGTGATCGCCTCGGCCACCGCGACCGTCGCGTTCCACAACCCGGCCTTCATCCAGTGGAAACCCACCGTCATCAATGCGCTGTTCGGGGTCGCCTTTCTGCTCTCGCCCCTGTTCGGGGGCCAGACGCTGGTCCAGCGGATGATGGGCAAGGCGGTATCGCTGCCGGCAGCCACCTGGCGGCGCCTCAACCTGGCGTGGGTGCTGTTCTTCTTCGCCATGGCCGCGCTCAACGTCTATGTCTTCAGCTACTACGACGAGGCAACCTGGGTCGACTTCAAGCTGTTCGGCATGCTGGGACTGACCCTGCTGTTCGTGGTCGGCCAGGCCCTGTTCCTGGCCCGCCACCTCTCGCAATCACAATCGGAGGAAGGCTCCTGATGCTCTACGCCATCATCAGTGAAGATATCGACGACAGTCTGGAAAAGCGTCTCGCGGTCCGCCCAGAGCACTTGAAACGTCTGGAAGTGCTGAAAGACGAAGGCCGGCTCGTGCTGGCCGGGCCCCACCCGGCCGTCGACAGCGAAGACCCGGGCAGTGCCGGTTTCAGCGGCAGCCTGATCGTGGCCGAGTTCGATTCGCTCGAGGCCGCCCGGCGCTGGGCGGATGCCGACCCGTACGTCGCCGCCGGCGTCTACGCCCAGGTTCGGGTCAAGCCGTTCAAACGGGTCCTGCCTTAACCCGACTTTCTCCGGCGACCCGGTTATCCACAGACCCTGGCGTGGCGGTTTTGCACACCTGCTGTGGATAACGCTGTTAAGATCCCGCGGACGTCTTTCTCCGTTCCCGACAAGCCGCCGCCTGGCGAAAAGTGTTCAATTTTCATACAACGCGCCATCGGCCTCTCCTCGAGGGGCCGTTCGATGATCCCCAAGCGTGGAAGCCATGAACGGCAAGCCAGTCCCTCCTCATCGCCAGGCCATACGACACGCCGAGCTCGACTGGCGGACCGACGACGGCGACGTCGAGGCGCCATTCTCGACCGCTTACGATGATGTCTATTTCTCGCGCCAGGATGGTCGCGAGGAGACGCGTTTCGTCTTTATCGACAACAACGACCTGCCGCAGCGGTTGGCGGCCTGGCGCGAGCCTCGTCCGTTCACGATCGGCGAGACGGGCTTCGGCACCGGGCTCAACATGGTGTGCGCCTGGGCCTGTTTCGACGCCAACGCCCCCGCCGAGGCAAGACTGCACCTGATCTCGACCGAAAAGCACCCGCTCACCCGCGATGCGCTGGCGCGCGCCTGGCGCAGCTGGCCGCCGCTGTCGCGTCAGGCCGCTGCCCTGCTCGACCAGTGGCCACCGGCGGTGGCGGGTGTCCATCGCCTGCGGCTGGATGACCGCGTCATCCTGGATCTGCACTTCGGCGACGCGGCCGAGTGCCTCGACCGCCTGGACGGACAGGTGGATGCCTGGTTCCTCGATGGCTTCGCGCCTTCGAAGAATCCCGACATGTGGCGGCCGGAACTGTTCACGGCCATGGCGAACGCCAGTCGGCCGGGGGCCACGTTCGCCACCTTCACCTGCGCCGGTTTCGTGCGCCGCGGCCTGAGCGCGGCGGGCTTTCGCTGGCGCAAGGTGCCGGGGTTCGGTCGCAAGCGCGAGATGCTGCGAGGCGAGCATGACCCCGACGCTTCGACCGCGGCACGGACATCTTCGGCCAGAGCGGCCACCCCCTGGTTCCAGCCGCCGCCGCCCAGGCCGGCGGACCATGTGGCGGTGATCGGCGCCGGCATCGCGGGTACCAGCGTGGCGGCGGCACTGGCGCGCCGGGGCAGCCGGGTGACCCTGATCGATCGCGGGAGCATCGCGGCGGGTGCGTCCGGCAATCCCCAGGCCGCGCTCTACGTCAAGATGGCCATCGAGCCCAACCTCCAGAGCCGGTTCTATCTCGCCGCGCTGCTCTACACCCAGCGCTGGCTGGCGCGTCTCGACCCCGAACGCCGCTGGTGGTCGGACTGCGGACTGCTGCAACTGGCCGGGAAAGCCGGCGACGTCGAGCGCCAGCAACGCTTCCTGGCCCATTACCAGTTGCCGCCGTCCGTCGTTGCCGCCAGCGATCCTTCGCTGGTGACGACCCTCGCCGGTGTGGAACTGCACCGGCATGCGCTGCACTACCCACTGGCGGGCTGGGTCGATCCCGTGGCGCTTTGCCGCCATCTCGCAGCGACACCCGGCATCGAGCTTCGCCAGGCCGGGCTCGGGTCACTGCGGGAAACGGACGCCGGCTGGCGGCTGGCGCTGGGGCGTGGGTCGCTTCACGTCGATCAGGTGGTGTTCGCCACCGGTCACGCCAGCCGCCACTGGCTCGACGGGCTGCCGATACAGCCGGTCCGGGGCCAGATCTCCACGCTGTCGCTGACACCGGATTGCGGATCCGGAACGGTTCCCTCGCTGGATCGCGTCCTCTGCGCCGAGGGTTATGTGATGCCGCCTCGCGATGGACGGCTGATCTTCGGCGCGACCTTCTCGCCCAACGACGATGACGATACCGTCCGAAGCTCGGATCATCGACGCAACCTCGAGGAACTGGCGCGCCTGTTGCCCACCATGGCCGAGTCGCTCGCGGGCCGCTCTCCCGAGGCTTGCAGCGGCCGTGCCAGCATCCGGGCCGCCAGTCCGGACAAGACGCCCTACGCCGGGCCGCTGCCCGAATTCGATCGCTGGCGCCAGGACTATGCCGTGCTGGGCAAGGACGCCAAGCGCTCGTTCGACCAGCCGGGCAGCCACTATCCGGGGCTATGGGTGAGCACGGCACACGGTTCCCGTGGCATGGTCAGCGCCCCGCTGTGCGCCGAACTGATCGCCTCCCGAATCCACGACGAACCGATGCCCCTGGAGCGCGAACTGGTCGATCACCTGCATCCCGGACGGCGGATCGTCGCCGACCTGATTCGAGGCCGCTGATCCGAGCTGGACTGCGGGCACAGGCTCAGGAAGCAGGAGCGCCGGTTTCCCCCAGCATGGCCAGCGTTTCGCCATCGAGGCAGCGATAGGTGAAGGAGGGGCGGCCGATCTGGCCGTAGTGGAAAGACTCCTCGAGCACGCCACGATCCACCAGGTGCTTGAGGTATTTCCGCACCGATACCCGCGACATACCGGTATTCTCGCTCAACGTCTCGGTGGTGAAAGGTGCCCCCGCCTGCTCGGCGGCGGCCCTGGCGACCTGGGACAGGGAGTTGGCGGTGAGGCCCTTGGGCAGATCGCCGGGGCGTGCCGGTGGCGCCACGGTCGCCTCCCGCCGAAACAGCGCATCGAGATCCCGCTGGTGTGCGCGTGCGGGCAACCGAGACAGGCGCTGATGCGTATCCAGGCAGCGGGTCAGGGCCTCCCTGAAGCGCTCGAACTCGAACGGCTTGACCAGGTAGTCGCTGACGCCCAGATGCTTGGCCTCCCTCACGGTTTCCATCTCCGAGGCTGCCGTGATCAACACGATCTGGATATCGCGGGCCTGGCGACGCAGGTCTCGCACGAGCGTGAGGCCATTGTGCTCGCGCAGATAGACATCGAGCAGCAGCAGATCCACCTCCTCCCGCGCCAGAATCTCTCTCGCCGCCGGCAGATCCTCGCACTGGGCGGCCAGGTCGATGCCTTCGATGCGGTTGAGAAACTCGACATTGAGCCGCATTACCATCGGATCGTCTTCCACGACCAGCACGCGCATGGATCAAGTCACCCCGTCGGTTACCTGCATTACGTCCATCGCATAGGGCACGGTCACCTCGACCAGCGTGCCGCGCCCCAGCGTCGAATAGAGTGCCAGCGTACCACCTAGCGATTCCACATGGGCCTTGACCATGGCCAGTCCATAGCCGTGCCCCGCCCCCTTGGAGGAGACGCCCTGCTCCACGGCAAGCTGCTGCTGGCTGTCACTCATCCCCTTGCCGTTGTCGGAGACATGCAAGGAGAGCGCCCCCGCGTCGACGCCCAGGATCAGGCTCACCTGGCGCGTCTCGCGACCGGCGACCGCCTCGAAGGCATTTTCCAGCAGATTGCCGATGATGGACACCAGCAGATGGACGGTCTCGCTTTCGTCGGGTGCAGGGATCTCGCTCTGCAGGTCGATATCGAGTTCGACCCGTCGCTCTCTCGCCTCGCTCCCCTTGGCCAGCAGAAAGCCCGCCAGCACCGGGTCGCGGACCCCGGCGACCCGCGCCGCGGCCGGCGCGATCAGGGTGTCGTCGAGCTCACGCAGGTAACGCTCCAGACGCCCCAGGTCGCGAAGCTGTACCAGTCCGAGGATGACGTGCAGCCGGTTCTTGAACTCGTGGGTGGACGCGCGCAGCGCCTGGGCGTACCGACTGACCCCGGTCAACTCCTCGGCCAGCCGGTTGACCTCGCTACGATCCCGCAACGTTACCACGCTGCCACCGGCGCCCCGCTCGCCGCGGATAGGTACCCGGTTGACGATCAAGGCGCGCCCGTTCAGCGTCAAGCGTCGATTGAGCGCGGGCGTGCCCCGGTCGAACAGCTCCCCGAGGGTGGACGCCGGTATTCCCGAGCCATCGCCGGCGCCCGCCGGGTCAAGCAACTCGACCGCAGCCGGGTTGACCATGGTGATCGCAGACTCGCCATCGATCGCCAGCACCCCCTCGTGCAGCGAAGCCAGCATGGCCTGACGCTGCTGGACCCACTGGGATATCTGGTGGGGCTCGAAGCCCAGCAGGATGCGCTTGATATATCGCGCCAGCCACCAGGCGCCCGAGGCGCCGACCAGCATCAGCAACACGATGCCCAGCAGCAGCACCTGACGCCGCTCGGCCAGCAGCAGCCCGACCCGGGTCAGGGTGACCCCGGTGGCGACCGCACCGATCACCCTCCCCTGCGCGTCGAGCACGGGCGAGAATCCCCGGATGCTGACGCCCAGCGTGCCTTCGGAGCGGGAGACATAGGATTGCCCCTTCAGCGCCGGCCCCTCGTCGCCGCCGCGGAAATGACGCCCGACCTCATCGGGGTCGGGGTGCGTCAGGCGCAGATGGTCCCGATCCATCACGGTGATGAAATCGACGCCCAGCCGATCGCGCAGCGTCTCGATCTGCTGGCGCAGTTCGGAGTCGGGGTCGCGAACGATAGGCGTGGCCATGAGTGCGGTCCGTACGTCCTCACGATCGGCCAGTACCGCCGCGAGCCCAATCACGCGCTCCCCCTGGGCCTCCTCCAGATTGGCACGAAGCTGGTAGTTGAACAGCAGCAGGGCGACGCCGAGCGTCAGCACGATCATGCTGGCGACCAGGACGAAGATCTGGGCACTCAGGCGCAGCCGCTTCACGCCTCGTCCCCGGCGCACAGGCGCGGCGTGGCGGCATCGCCAACGTGCCAGGCGCATCGGGCCAATCCGGACGTCATCCCTCACTCCTTGCGGCAGGCGCCGGCGGAAAGCGCTCCCGCCGGCCTATCGACCAAGGTCGAGCGCCGATTAGACCATGGTGGTATACCTTACGAACCCAGGGTGTGCAGCGCATCACCCCATACCTTTCAATAGTTTCTAAAGGCTTTAATAATTTCATAAAACTTGGTCGACACCTCGAGGCCTCTATCCTCGGCAGCGTACCGCTCATCGGGGCAAGAATACCGCTTACCGACCTTTGGGCGAAAATCCTTGGGGAGCCAACCATGACTTCAACCGTGACGCAAACCGCGCCGTCCGACTCCGCGCATCGAGACAGCTGGCTGTCGACGCCGATCTTCGGCATTCCCTTCCCGCTCTTTGCCATCGCGACCGGGGTCCTCGTCGTCTCCATGGCGACGGACACGATACCCACCGGCATGATCGGCGCCCTGCTGGTCATGATGATCCTGGGCGAACTGATGGGGTTCATCGGCGATCGCCTGCCGATCGTCAAGAGTTACCTGGGTGGCGGCGCCATCCTGGCCATCTTCGGCGCTGCGGCGCTGGTCTACGTCCAGTGGTTGCCGACAGGCGTCGTCGACAACGTGACCCAGTTCATGAAGGGCGGTGGCTTTCTCAACTTCTATATCGCCGCGCTGATCACCGGCAGCATCCTGGGCATGGACTCCCGCGTTCTGGTCAAGGTCGGCTCGCGCTACGCCCTGCCGCTGATCTGCGCCGTACTGTTCGCCGCACTGTTCGCGATCGCCGTCGGCTGGGTCATGGGCTTCTCGCCCCAGGACGCGGTCGTGGTCATCACCCTGCCGATCATGGGCGGCGGCATGGGCGCCGGCGCGGTGCCGATGAGCCAGATCTACGAGCAACTGCTTGGCCAGCCGGCCAGCTACTACATCTCGATCCTGGTGCCGGCACTGGCGCTGGGCAACGTCTTCGCCATCATCATCGCCGGCCTGCTCAACGGCCTGGCCAATCGCATGCCGAGCCTGACCGGCAACGGCCAGATGATGCCGGGCGTCGAGATCGAAGAGCGCGAAAGCAAGCCGGATCTCTCCAAACTGGGTATCGGCGTCATCGCCGCACTGACCTTCTTCGTCGCCGGCGAGATCCTGGGCGGCTTCATTCCGCTGCATCCGTACGCGCTGATGATCATTCTGGTCGCCGTGCTCAAGATCGCCAACCTGGTGCCGGAATCGATCAACGACGCCGCTGCGCAGTGGTTTCAGTTCGTCGCCAAGAACTGGACCTTCGCCCTGCTGTTCGGCATCGGCATCGCCTACACCGACCTGGGCCAGGTGATCGACGCGATCTCCATCACCTACGTGATGATCGTCTTTGCCGTCGTGGCGGGCGCGGCTTTCGGCGCGGGCCTGGTCGGCAAGCTGGTCGGCTTCTACCCCATCGAGTCCGCCATCACCGCTGGCCTGTGCATGGCCAACATGGGCGGAACCGGCGACGTCGCGGTGCTCTCCGCCGCCAAGCGTATGCAGCTGATGCCGTTCGCGCAGATCTCCTCGCGCCTCGGCGGTGCACTGATCCTGCTGATCTCCAGCATCGTGGTACCGCTGTTCTTCACCTGACGACATGACCGCGGCAAGGAAAACGGCGCCTCCGTTATTGAACGGGGGCGCCGTTTCGATGAGTACCGGACGCTTCTCGACGGAGGCTCAGCCTTCTTCCTCGTCGTCGGCGAGTTCACGGCCGAAGCCGCGCCACTGGGCCAGGGTCATCACCTCGGTACTCTCGGTCTGCAGGTCGTGCACGATCAGCAGCTCGCTTCGTTCCAGTTGTCCTTTGAGATCACGCACCCAGTCGTGCATGTCCGTCGCCACATCGGTGGTGTCGTAGCCCTGCCGCGTGACGAACGTTTCCAGCAGTGCATCCAGCGTCTCCGCCGGCAGCATGCGATGCGGGATTTCGATAAAGCGTCCGCTCATGCCCCTGCCTCCCACTTTTCCAGCCGTTCGATGAATGTCGCCTCGTCGATCACTTCGACATCCAGTTCCTCGGCCTTGGTCAGCTTGCTGCCGGCGCCGGGGCCGGCGACGACGGTAGCGGTCTTCTTGGAGACGCTGCCGGCGACCTTGGCGCCGAGCGCCTGCAGGCGCTCCTTACCCTCGTCCCGTGTCATGCTCTCGAGGCTACCGGTGAGCACCCAGGTCTGGCCGGCCAGGGGCTGCGGTCGCTCGGCCATCTCGACCTCTTCCCAGGTAACGCCGACCGCCAGCAGATCGTCCAGCGTCTCCTGGTTATGGGGCTGCTGGAAGAAAGTGTGGATGTGGTGGGCGACCACCGGTCCGACGTCGTCGACCGCCTTCAAGGCCTCCAGCGAAGCGTCACGCAGCGCCTGCAGCGAGCCGAAATGGCGCGCCAGACTTGCCGCGGTCGCCTCGCCCACTTCACGGATTCCGATGGCGTAGACGAAACGGGCCAGGGTCGTCCGCTTGGAAGCCTCGAGCGAGGCGACCAGGTTGTTGGCGGATTTCTCCGCCAGCCGCGGCAGCTCCGCCAGCCGCTCGGCCCGGAGCCGGAACAGATCGGCCGGTGTCTTGACCCATTCGCGCTCGACCAGCAGGTCGATCAGCTTCTCGCCCAGGCCATCGATATCCAGCGCGCGGCGGCTGGCAAAGTGTTTCAACGCCTCCTTGCGCTGTGCGGGGCAGAACAGCCCGCCGGAACAGCGGGCGGCGACTTCGCCCTCGAACCGTTCGATCTGCGAGCCGCAGACCGGACATTCGGCGGGCATCTCGATGGCCCGGGTGTCGTTCGGGCGCTGCGATTCGACCACGCCCACGATCTGCGGGATCACGTCGCCGGCACGGCGCACGATCACCGTATCGCCGATGCGCACGCCGAGACGTTCGACCTCGTCCATGTTGTGCAGGGTGGCGTTGGAGACGGTGACGCCGGCGACCTGTACCGGCTGCAGCTTGGCAACCGGCGTCAGAGTACCGACCCGGCCGACCTGAAAGGCGACGTCGTTGAGCGTCGTGGTCTGCTCCTGCGCCGGATACTTGAAGGCAATGGCCCAGCGTGGCGCACGCGAGACGAACCCCAACTCGCGCTGAGCGCGAAGGCTGTCGATCTTGAGCACCGCTCCGTCGATATCGTAGTCGAGCCCCTCTCGCCGCCTGCCCAGCGATTCGCAGAATTCGACCACCCCGCTGGCGCCTTTGACCACGTCGAGCAGCGGGCTGGTCCGGAATCCCAGTTCACGCAGGCACTTCAGGTAATCGGAATGGGATCGGGCGTCGTCGTCGCCCTCCAGCCGAGCCACCTGGTAGGCGCAGAATTCCAGCGGACGCTGGGCCGCGATCGATGAGTCCAGTTGGCGCAGGCTGCCGGCGGCTGCGTTACGCGGGTTGGCGAAGACCTTGTCGCCCCTTTCGCGCGCCCGCTCGTTCATCGCCTCGAAGCCGGAGTGACGCATGTAGACTTCGCCACGCACTTCGATCAGCGACGGTACCGATGTGCCGCGCAGCTTGAGCGGTATAGAGTGAATCGTGCGTAGATTGAGCGTGACATCCTCGCCGGTACGTCCGTCGCCGCGAGTCGCCCCCTGAACCAGTCGCCCGTTCTCGTAGACCAGCGAAACGGCCAGGCCGTCGAGCTTGGGCTCGCAGCAGAACGCGAGCGTTTCGGCGTCGTCCTCAAGCTTGTCGGCCGCGCGCTTGACGAAGGCTCTTAGCTCCTCCTCGTTGAAGGCGTTATCGAGCGACAGCATCGGCACCGCATGGGTGATTTCCCGAAAGCGATCGGCCGGCGCTGCACCGACGCGCTGGGTCGGGGAATCCGGCGTCACCAGCTCGGGATGATCGGCCTCCAGCGACTGCAGCTCTCGCAGCAGCTTGTCGTACTCGGCGTCGGTGATCTGCGGCTGGTCTTCGACGTAGTAATGATAGTTGGCATCATCCAACTGCTGGCGCAGGGCACTGGCCCGTTCGCGGACCGCTGGGGGAATCTGGCTCATGGCGCTCGGTTCGATCGCTGCTCAAAAAGTGACACGCATTGTAGCGGAAGCGCGCCGTGGCTGCCGCAGCGCCAAGGGTATCCAAAGGCCAGAAACGGCGACGGGGCCCCGAAGGGCCCCGTCGTCACGTCCAGCTAGGCTCAGGCCGTTGCCAACTCAATTGGCCTGATAGCGATGCAGCCGATGGCGACGCTCGAACTCCTGCACGCGCTGGCGCGCGAATTCGATGGTCTGGGCGGTCATCACACTGTGATTCTCATCCTTCAGCTCACCGCCCAGGTTGCGCACCAGCACCATGGCGGTTTCCAGCATCGCCTCGAAGGCCGCCGCGGTATCATTGGCCCCCGGCAATGGCATCAGGAAGGTGACGCCCGGCGTCACGATCTCGTGCATCTTGTCGAGATCGAACACCCCCGGCTTCAGCACGTTGACCATCGAGAACTGCAGCTCACTGTCGTCGGACTCGGTCTCGTAGCGATGGAAAATCCCCATCTCGCTGAAGCGCAAGCCACAGGCCAGCATCAGGTTGAGCAGCGTGGTACCGTCGAAGCCGGCTTCCGTTCTCGCCAGCACGCTGATGACGATGATCTCTTCGGAATGCGCCAGGGTCTCCCGGGCCCGAGCCGCACTCACATGGTGGCGCTTGGCACGTTCGACGGCGGGATGCTGAGTCACCACATCGCTGCGTGGCGCATCTTCGGTCTCTTCCATCGGTGCCGAGGAGCGGGAGGCCAATTCGGATTCGGCACGCGACGCCGTCCGAGAGCGATCCTGCTGCTGGGTCACCTCCTGCTGATCAGCCATCCGAGCACCGGCATCGGCAACATGACCCTCGTCAGGCGGTACCAGCGTCGTGATCTGCAGACGACCGGGCGCCTCGGCATCGGCGACTTCCCGAGTGCCAAGATGGGGCTCTTCATGCCGCTCCGACGCTCTTGCGCGACTCTCTTCGGCCTCGCGCTTGGCGTCCTCGCGTCTGTGGCTCAGGCGCTGGGCCGACTCGCTGACACGCTTGGCACCGGCACGAACGGCACTCTTCACATTGTTCGTCACGTTGTGCTGCATGTCGGCGAACGAGGAACGAGGGCCGCGGTCGAGTATGCTGCTCTGCAGCTTCTCTTCCGGAATCCGCTCCTGGCGCTTGGGCTCGGCGGGCCTGATCGGCTCCGACCCATTGCCGCTGCGTTCGAACGTCGCAGGACGCAGGACACGTGCCCCTCCATTGGGCAATTCCCAGTTGACCTCGGCCTCGCGGGCCGCCTGTTCCGGATCCACTTCGGATCCATCGTCGACTCCATTGTCTCCAATCGCCCGATCTAGGCGTGGAACTCGACGTTGGCGCTGCAGGCGACGGAAGCCATCGATCACGATGGTCGCCACCAAAACCAGCCCCAGGATGATCAGCCACTCTCTTAGTTCCATGGGTCGTCTTGCCTGTTCGCGGTGCCACTATGCTGGAAGAGGACAACATGCATTCGGCATGTCGGCACTAGCATAGCGTGATTTGTCAAAAATGGGCTACTTTTTTTCTTTGTCAAGCAAAGTTTTGCCCATCAGCAATCACCCTTCAATTCCATCCGATGTCGAACATCCTATTACGTCGTTAGCCGGTTTGGCTATTTTTGCCAACGTCAGGACGCCTCCGCCATCGACGCTGCCTCATCCACACCCACGGATACCAGACGCGAAACGCCGGGCTCCTGCATCGTGACACCCATCAATCTCTCGGCAGCCTCCATCGCGATTTTGTTATGGGTGATGAAGATGAACTGTACGCTCTCGGACATTTCCTTGACCAGTTTGGCGTAGCGCCCCACGTTCGCATCGTCGAGGGGCGCGTCCACCTCGTCGAGCATGCAAAAAGGCGCTGGATTGAGCTGGAAGATGGCGAATACCAACGACAGCGCCGTCAGCGCTTTTTCTCCCCCGGACAGCAGATGAATGGTGCTGTTTTTCTTGCCCGGTGGGCGCGCCATGATCGCCACGCCCGTCTCCAGCAAATCCTCCCCCGTGAGGGTCAACCATGCGGCCCCGCCACCGAAGACTCTGGGAAAAAGTGCCATCAGGCCACGATTCACTTCCTCGAAAGTCTGCTTGAAACGGGCCCTCGTCTCCTGGTCGATGCGTTTGATCGCACGCTCCAGCGTCTCGATCGCCTCGCTCAACTCGGCGTGCTGGGCCTCGAGATAGTCGCGCCGCTCGGCCTGCTGCTCGTACTCCTCGATCGCCGCCAGGTTGATGGCGCCGAGGCGCCGGATGCGCTCGCCGGTCTCTTCCAGGCGGGTCTGCCAGGCCGATTCCGTGGCATTGGGATCGAGGTTTTCCTGCAGCTCCCGCTCATCCTGCTGCTGCTCCGCCAGCGTCTCGCGCTGGGCATCCGCCTTGAGCGTCAGGGCCTGGACCTGCATCCGCGCTTCCTGCAGCCGCTGGCGGAGCCCTTCGAGATTGCGCTCGTGCTGCTGACGATCGATCTCGGTCTGGCGTAGCGTCTCGCCAATCTGGTTGGCCCGCTCCCGGCAGCGGTCGAGGGTGGACTCCTGCTGGGATCGCGTTTCGAGCAACCGCTCCAGGCGTTCACGCTGATCCTCGCCGGGTTCATGGAGCGTCTCCCGCTGCTCGCGCAGCAACTCGCAGCGTTCGTCGAGGCGGGCAAGCTGACCGCGGCTGCGCTCGATCTGCTGCTGAAGCTCGCCGCGCTGCGCCTCGAGGCGCTGGCGTTCGAGCACCAGCTGCTGCTGGGTCTGACGCGTCTGCTGCTGTTGCTGACGAAGCTCCCCCAGACGCGCCTGGCTCTGCTCGCGGGCCGTCTGCAGCGTTTCGCGCTCGGCGCCGTTGGCTTCGACCCGGTCGAGCGCCTGCTGCCAACGCTCCCGCGCGGCTTCGAGCTCCAGCCGCTGTGTCGCGTGGCGGCCCTGGCTCTGTGCCTGCTCGGCTTCGAACTCCCGCAGCCGTGAAGCGACATGCTCGAGCCGGCTTTCGAGCGCTGCCAGCCGGGTCGACCGGGATTGACGCTGACCGGCGAGTTCCCGCTCTTCGTGGCGCAGCGCCTCCAGCGCCGCCTCGCAGCTATCGATCTCGGACTGCCAATGGACGATCTGCGAATCCCGCTCGACCAGCGTGGCGTCGAGCGCGGCGAGCTCTTCGACCAGCGCGTCGCGGCGTTGCCGCTGCAGCAACACGCTATCCGCGTTGGCGTCGTCACGACCGAGCCGCCGCGCCCAGCCGCGCCCCAGCCACAGACCGTCCCGGGTGATCACGCTGTGACCCGCGGGAAGATCGGCCGCCATCTGCCACGCGGCCGTCGCGTCGTCGGCGCAGTGAATCGCCGCCAGCAGCGTCGACAGCGCGCCGGCACCCTTGACCCGGGCTCCCAGCGATTCGGCAGGCGCGCTCTCCGCGGCCTGGAGCGACACCACCGGCAGCTCCCCGCTCGTCAACGAGGCCATCCGCTCGCGGGCCAGTTCCGGCTCGGCCAGGCGCGCCTTCAGCCAGGGCCCGAGCACCCAGGCGACGGTACGCTCCCAACCGGACGTGACTTCCAGGCTCTCGGCAACGCGTGGCGCACTGCCCAGCGGATGATCGGCGAGGTGTTCGGCCAGGCTGGCGTCGTCATCGTTGAGTGCCGCCTCGATCAGCGCCTCGAGCGACGCCACTTCGCCCTGGCAGCGATGCTGGCGCTCGCGCTCTCCATCCCTGGCCGCCTGCGCTGCGGCCTGGCCTTCGCGGGCACGCTCGCGGGACCGCTGGCGCTCCTCGCGGCGAATCTCCAGCGTCTGCTGCCGCTCGTCCAGTACGGCGAGGGCTTCCTGCAGCGAGGCTTTCTCCTCGTCGAGATCGCCGATGTCCGGCAGCTCCGATCGCTGCTGTCGGCGGCGCTCCAGCTCGCGGGTCAGCTCCTCGAGCTGACGTTCGAGTCGCTGAATCGTCTCCTGTTCGCGCTCGGCCCGGTGACGGGCGTCGCGATCCTGCTCGCTGAACGCCTCCCACCGCTGCTGACACTCCTGTGCCGAAGCCTCGGCCTCCTCGAGCTGCGCCTCCAGCGTCAGCAACGCCTCATCGGCCATCTCGATCTCAGGGAGCAGCGTTTCGAGTCGGGTATCCCACTCGCCGCGACGCTCCTCGTCCTGTTCGATCAGTTGCGCCATGGCGTCCCGCTCCCGCTGCGCACTCTCCAGGTCACCGGAGAGCTGCTGCTGCCGCTGCCGGGCGTGCTCGAGAGACTGCTCCAGCCGGGCGATGTCGGCGCCGGTCTGGTAGAACGCGGCCTGGTGCGACTCCAGCTCGGCGGCCACGGCGTCGTGGGTCTCCCGGCCCTCCGCCAGCCGCGTCTCGCACTGGCGCTGCCCGAGAATCTCGCGCTCGACCTGGATCTCGCAGTCGCGAACGCGGGCTTCCTCCTCGCGCTGCTGGCTACGCAGGGCGCGTTCGCGCAGCACCGCCAGCTCGCCGCGCAGGCGATGCTCTTCGGCTTTCAGCGTGCGATAGCGCCTGGCAGCTTCGGCCTGACGCTTGAGCCGCTCGAGCTGCTTGTCGAGCTCCTCGCGAATGTCGTCGAGCCGTTCGAGATTTTCCTGGGTGCGTCGCAGGCGGTTTTCGGTCTCCCGCCGGCGCTCCTTGTACTTCGAGATGCCCGCCGCCTCTTCCAGCGTGTTGCGCAGCTCTTCCGGGCGGGCTTCGACGAGCCGGGAGATCATGCCCTGGCCGATGATCGCGTAGGAGCGCGGCCCGAGGCCGGTGCCGAGGAAGATGTCGGCGATATCGCGGCGGCGGCATTTCTGGCCATTGAGGAAGTAGCTGGACTGCGCCTCGCGGGTCACCAGGCGCTTGACCGCGATCTCGTTGTATCCGGCGTAGGCGCCGCCGAGTTCGCCATCGCGATTGTCGAAGATCAGTTCGATGGAGGCCTGACCGATGGGGGAACGGCCGGTGGAGCCATTGAAGATGACATCGGTCATCGATTCGCCGCGCAGGGTCTTGGCGGAGGATTCGCCCATCACCCAGCGCACGGCATCGATGACGTTGGATTTGCCGCAGCCGTTGGGTCCGACGATGGCGGTCATGTTGCTGTCGAACGGCACGGTGACCGGATCGACGAACGACTTGAAGCCAGCCAGCTTGATGGACTTGAGGCGCATGCAGGGAAGAGAGCTCCGAAAACCGAGTGGGCGGCGGCAGGTCGCCGATGATGGCAACCCGCCACGGGTTTCGGCAGAGCCTAAGGCACCGCGTGATCGATATCCAGCGCCAACGTGCCCGAATCGGCTACCTCGGCGTCGAGGCCGACCCCGTTGTCTCTCGTGTCGCGGCCAGCCGCTGCTGGGCGACGGCGATCACCTTGCGCAGTGCCTGGCCGGAGCGGGCATCCTGATAACCGGCCATGGCGCCGCGCAGCGCGATCACGCCGATGTAGAGGAACAGCTGGATCAGCATCGAGGTCAGCCGCGCGTCCCAGGTCCCCCAGGTCGGCACGCCCCACAGCGAGCCGCTGAACAGGCCGAGAAAGGTCATCGCCGCGCCGAACGGTGCCATCACGCTCGCGGCCATGTCGGCGACCTTGATCTTCCAGACCAGAAACACCGCGGAGGACAGGGCCATGGCAATGAACACGCTCTGGGCCAGAATCGCCGAGGGGACGTGTACATAGAGGATGCGATAGCTATCCCCCATCTGGTAATCGGGCGGCGACACCGCCAGCGCCGGACCCGCGACACCTCCCTCGATCACCGCCTTGACCGCACCGGCACCGAAGATCAATACCGGGACATAGAGCGGCAGTCCGAGAGCTCGCCACACTCGGCCGACGACATCATGACACGGCGAGTCCACCGATTTTTATCGGCTTGCCGATACCGCTTGCCTTGCTATGATGGCGACACCACCTCGGGAGAAGACGATGACAAACGCCGCACCGAGCTACCTCCAGCGCCAGCCGAACCTGCCGCTGATCGACGGCAACTGGGAACCCATCGACGCGACCGATCTGGTCGAGATACCGCTGCTCGGCCAGGTCGCCGCCGGGCTGCCGATGGAAGCCTGCCTCGACAACGCCACCGTCCACGTTCCAGCCAAGCTGGTGCGTCGCAACACCTATGCGCTGCGCGTCCGCGGCGACTCGATGATCGACAGCAACATCTTCGATGGCGACGTCATCATCATCGAGCGCTACGAGTCGGCGGAGAACGGCGAGACCGCCGTGGTGTTGATCAACAACCACGAAGTGACGCTGAAGAAGCTGTTCATCGAGAAGTCGGGCGTTCGCCTTCAGCCCGCCAACGACAGCATGCCGCCGATCTATCTGAAGAACGAGGACGTGCAGGTGCTGGGACTGGTCATGGGCGTGATGCGCAATCCCCCCCAGGCGGCGTGATGCGCTACCCCGTTCCCGATCTCCCCGCCGGAGAGAGACACGTCGAAACCCTCGAGATCGAAAGGAGCCGGTTCATCTGCTGGCTCTGCCACGCCCCCGACAACGCCGCCTTCGAGGCGCTGCTGCACGAGGCACGCCTTGCCTATCCGGATGCCAGTCATCACTGCTCCGCGTTCATCGCCGGCGCGCCCGGCGAACAGGTCGCGATCGGCTTCTCCGACGACGGCGAGCCGGGCGGTACTGCCGGACGACCCATGTTCCAGGCGCTGGAGGGTAGCGGCCTGGGCCAGGCCGGAGCAGTGGTGACGCGCTACTTCGGCGGCACCAAGCTGGGCACCGGCGGCCTGGTTCGCGCCTACACCCAGGCCGTTCTCAAGGCCCTCGACGCGCTGCCCAGGCGCCCTTTCACCGAACGCCGCGCGGTGGCGATCCAGGTCGATTTCAGCAACGAGGCGGAAGCCCGCCGCTGGCTGGCCGAGCACGACGTTCCCGTCGCCGCCGCCGATTACGATAGCCAGGGGGCGCGCCTGAGGCTGGCGTGGCCGGCCGATGACAGTCTCTCGCTGACGGCACTGGAGCAGCGCCTCAAGGGCGCGCTGGTGCGTCTTTGACCGAGACAGGCGGCGCTGGTCCGGCGATCCCTCGTCTAGCCTCTCTCTTCCACCCTCGTTCGATCCTCCTGGCAGGCCCCTCGCGCCACCTCGTGAGAGAGGCGGATATGCTCCTCGAGTAGCGCCCGAGCCGCCGGGACGTCGCGAGCCATGGCCAGCTCCACCAGTTGCCCGTGCTGGACGTTGAGCCGCTCCCGGATCGTGTCGTTGGCCGGCGCCATACGGCGATAGCGGTCGAACTGGTCGTGCAACTGCTCGATGAAGCGCAGCAGCCACGCCGAACCGCAGGGTTCGAGCAGGTGGCGGTGGAACTGGAGGTGCATCTGCTCCCAGTGTTCCAGCTGCCCCGGGGTCCCGTCGGCTCGCTTGAGGCGGTGGAACGCCGCCAGCAGGCCGGCTTCCCATTCGTCGCCGCCCGCCTGGAGCGCCTGCGTCAGCGCCAATCCCTCGAGTCGTCGTCGCAGATCGGCGATGTCGTCGAGTTCGGCACGCTTCAGTGCGGGGACCCGAAAGCCACGCTGATTCTCCTGCTCCAGCAGGCCATAGGCCGCCAGGCGATTCAGTGCCTCGCGCAGCGGGCTCAAACCCACCCCGTAACGCTGCCTGAGCGCGGTGATCGCCAGCTTCTGCCCCGCGGCGAAACGGCCATCGATCAAATCGCGCTTCAGCGCTGCGTACAGCTGGCTCGCCGTCATGTTGGCGGTGGCGACTTCAGCTCCCATAAAGAGTGACCTTCTGATTCGGTGGCGGAAACGCACTATCGCATCGACCCCGTGCCTTTCGCCAACCCGGGGCTTGACCTGCACGATAATACGACGCCATAGTAAAAAATCGATTTTTCATATCATAACCGATCAAAATCCATTTTCCCGTAAGACCTTCGGCATCCAACGCACCGCTTTACAATAATCAGGGTATCGCCATGTCCCTCGCGTTCGACCACAACAACCCCTTCCCTTCCCGCCGCAGCGCCACCTATGCCAGCCGCGGCATGGTGGCGGCCTCGCAACCCCAGGCCAGTCAGGCCGGGCGGGACATTCTCGCCCAGGGCGGCAACGCGATCGACGCCGCCATCGCGACGGCAGCCGTGTTGACCGTGGTCGAGCCCAGTGGCAACGGCATCGGCGGCGACGCCTTTGCGCTGGTGTGGCTGGCCGAGGGCCGCGACGGAGGCGGCAAGCTCCATGGCCTCAATGCCAGCGGGCATGCTCCCCAGCGGCTGACGCCCGAGGCGGTCGAGGCGGCAGGCCATGGCGAGATGCCCCTGCACGGCTGGACGCCGGTAACGGTCCCCGGCATCCCCGCCGCCTGGGCGGAACTGTCGAGACAGCACGGCAGACTGGATTTCGCCACCCTGCTGGCACCGGCAATCCGTATCGCCCGGGAAGGCTTTCCCGTCTCCCCGGTCATCAGCCAACTCTGGCAGCGTGCAGAGATCGAGTTTCGCGCCAAGGCGGACGATCCCGCCATCGCCCCATGGCTGGAGGCCTTCGCGCCCAACGGACACGCGCCCCGCCCGGGCGAACTCCATCGTAACGAGGCCCAGGCTAGAACCCTGGAAGCGCTGGCGGAGAGCCGCTGCGAGAGCTTCTACCGCGGCGAACTGGCGCAGAAGATCGATGCCTTCTCCCGGGCGACGGGCGGCTATCTGCGCGCCGACGACCTGGCCGACTATGCGCCGGAGTGGGTCGACCCGATCTCGGTCAACTATCGCGGCTTCGATGTCTGGGAGATCCCGCCCAACGGCCAGGGCATGGTCGCGCTGATGGCGCTGCGGATGATGGAAGGGTTCGATGCCACGGTGCGCGACGACCCGCAACTGCTGCATCGCCAGTTGGAGGCGATGAAACTCGCCTACACCGACGGTCATCATCACATCACCCAGGCCGAGCACATGCGCACCAGCGTCGCCTCGCTACTGAGCGACGAGTACGCCGACACCCGTCGCCGGCTGATCGGCGAACGGGCCATCGACCCCGAACCCGGCCAGCCGCAGGCCGGCGGCACGGTCTACCTGGCCACCGCCGACGACGACGGCAACATGGTCTCCTACATCCAGAGCAACTATCACGGCTTCGGTTCCGGCGTGGTAGTGCCGGATACCGGTATCTCGCTGCAGAATCGTGGCCACGGCTTCAGCCTGGATGCCGATCACGTCAACGTGCTGGCGCCCGGCAAGCGAACCTTCCACACCATCATTCCCGGCTTCCTGACCCGGGGCGACACCGGGCTCGGTCCGTTTGGCGTGATGGGGGGCTTCATGCAGCCCCAGGGGCACATGCAGGTGGTGATGAACCTGGTCGATTTCGGTCTCAACCCGCAGGCGGCGCTGGACGCGCCGCGCTGGCAGTGGATGGGCGGACGCCGGATCGGCATCGAGCCCGGCTATCCGATGCACCTGATCCGCGCGATGTCCGAGCGCGGTCACCGGATGACGGTTGCCGTGGATACCACCGCCTACGGTCGCGGCCAGATCATCCTCCGCGATCCCGTCAGCGGCATCTACTGCGGAGGCACCGAACCGCGCACCGACTCCAGCATCGCGGTGCTCTGAGCCATGCCCTCATCCTTGACGACTCAGCGTCGCCTGTTCATGGCCTTTCTGCGTATCGGTCTGCTCGGCTTCGGCGGCGGCCCCTCGATGATACCGCTGGTTCGCGCCGAAGCGGTCACGCGCTATCAGTGGATGAACGATGAGGAGTTCGGCGACGTGCTGGCCATCGGCAATACGCTGCCCGGCCCCATCGCCACCAAGATGGCCGGCACCATCGGCTATCGGGTCGGCGGGGTACTGGGCTGTATCAATGCCGTCGTCGCCGTCATCGTGCCGTGCATCGTGGCGATGATGGTGCTCCTGGGGCTGTTCACCCGCTATCGCGACCAGCGCTGGATCCAGGGCATGAGCGAGGGCGTCGTCCCGGTGGTGATGGTGATGATGGCCCAGCTGACATGGGACTTCTTCCACAAGTCCCGCGTGGTGCTTGGCTGGATCGCGACCCTGATCATGGGCGTGGTCGCCGGCGGCCTGATCTACGGACTCGGCATCCACCCGGGCCTGGTGATCGGCGCGATCCTCGTCGCCGCGCTGCTGCGACCGGAGCGGCGGCGCGAGCGCAGCGGGGAGGCCAAGCCATGATCTACTGGGATCTGTTCCTGGCGTTCTTCATCCCCAACATCGTCGGCTACGGCGGGGGACCGGCGATCATTCCCCTGGTCGAGAACGAAGTCGTCGGCCGCTACGGCTGGATGAGTTCCCAGCAGTTCGCCGAGACCCTGGCACTGGGCAACACCCTGCCCAGCCCGATCGCCACCAAGATGGCCGGCTATATCGGCTACGACGTCGCCGGGATCGGCGGCAGCCTGGTGGCGACCTTCGCCACGGTCGCCCCCTCGCTGATCCTGATGCTGGTAGCGCTGGGAACACTGTATCGCTATCGAGATTCGATCAAGGTCAAGTCGATGAGCCAGTGGGTCAGGCCGGTGATCATGGTGCTGATGGGCTATCTCACCTGGTCGTTTCTCGGCGAGGGCGTCCATGATGCCGGCTGGATCCACACCGCCATCATCGCCGCGATCGCCGTCGTCATGCTGTGGCGACTCAAGCTCCACCCGGTATGGGCCGTCGTCGTCGGGCTGGTCTATGGCGGATTTCTACTCGGCTGAGCGGCGGGAACCGACCACCGCTTGGCGAGGCAATGGCAACACCCCTGAGAGAGGCAAGGATCCAGAACTACAAGAGCAACAGACACGACGTCAAAACCAACAGACCAACAAGGACAACACATGTTCTACGACGGACTTCACCAGATGGCCCGGGGCAGACTGGGCCGAGCGCTTTCATCCAGCGGCGCGATCGCCTCCCTGACCCTGGGTCTGGCCGCCGGCGGCCTGGCGGCCAGCCAGGCCGTATACGCCGACGACTACCCCGACCACGCCATCGAATTCATCGTGCCCTGGTCGCCGGGTGGTGGCAGCGACGCCTTGATGCGCATCATCTCCAACGCGGCCCAGGAGACCTTCGGACAGCCGATGCCGGTGATCAACATGCCCGGCGTCAGCGGCACCATCGGCCTCAAGGAGCTCGCCCAGAAAGACCCCGACGGTTACACCGTGGGCCAGATTCACGAGGGCCTGATGGCCGCCAACGCCACCGGCCTGACGACGCTCGACTGGGACGATTTCCAGCCGATCGCCTCGCTGGCCTCGTCGCCGCAATATCTGGTGGTCAACGCCGACAGCGACTGGAAGACCTTCGAGGAGTTCGCCGAGTACGCCAAGGCCCACCCCGGCGAGATTCGAGTCGGTGCCACCCTCGGCGGCATTCCCCATGTCCATGCGGCAATGATCGAGGACGCCATCGGGGCCCAGTTCCGCTATGTGGGTTTCGAGGGGACCGGCGCGCGCATTCGTTCGCTGGTGGGTGGCCATATCGATGCCTCGATCGGCGATATCTCCTCGAGCCTGGAGTTCGTCAAGAATGGCGACCTGCGGTTTCTCGCCGTGGGCAGCAAGGAGCGTCTCGAGCAGACGCCCGACGTACCCACCTTCAAGGAGCTCGGTTACGACGACCTCAAGCTGAGCATCAATCGCGGCATCGTCGCGCCCAAGGGGATCGACCCGGCCAAGGTGGAAACATTGGCCAAGGGGTTCGAAACCCTGTCCCGGAATCCGGAGTTCATCTCTCGGGTCAACAAGGCCGGTGCCGAGGTCGAGTTCATGGGGCCGCAGGCTTACGCCGACTACCTGGCTGACGTCGACGCAACCATCAAGCGCCTCTCGGGCAAGTTGGCACGATGAACGACGCAACCGATACGGCCTCCCGCCCCGGGCGGGAGGCCAACAGCGAGCGTGGCAAGGCGCTCGCCAACGTCATCTTCAATGCCGTGCTGGCGGCGCTCTTCGTCGGCCTGTTCGTGCAGGCCGGCGATCTGCCGTCGTCGATGTGGGAACCGCTGGGTGCCGGATCGTTCCCCCGGCTGATTCTGGGCGCGTTGATCATCTTCAACCTGGCGATCGTGTTCCAGTCGGCGATGGCCCTGCGCCAGACCGACCAGGCGACGAGCGAGGGAGCTGGCCGCTGGTTCGCACAGCGGCGCCTGGCCTTCGCCACGCTGACAGCCTTCTGCGTCTATGCGCTACTCATGCCGTGGATCGGCTTCGCGCTGGCGTCCCTGCTGTTCCTGCTGGCCGTCCAGATCATCCTGGGTGCACGCCGCGGTCGCCGGCTGCTGATCGCGTGCCTGGTTGCGGCGGTCTTCGGCCTCGGGCTCTATGCGCTGTTCAGCCACGTGTTCCTGATTTCGCTCCCCCCGGGCCGCCTGTGGTAGCGGTAAACGGTAGCCCGAAGACCCACTCCGTAAAGATCGACAGCCCCATGCCAACAACTCCAATGGGCCAAGAGAGTTCTCCATGACGATGATCGATGCGCTGCTCTCCAGCGTCGAACAACTGTTTTCGCTGGCGACGCTCGTCAGCATGATGATTGGCGTCATGGCAGGTGTCGTGGCCGCCGCCATACCTGGCTTCACGATCACCATGGCGATCGTGCTGACCCTGCCGGTCACCTTCACCATGCCGCCGCTGCAAGGCGTCGCCACGATGCTCGCGGTCTATGTCGGCGGCGGCTCGGGCGGGCTGATCAGCGCCGCCCTGCTGGGCATTCCCGGTACGCCCTCCGCGGTGGCGACGACGTTCGACGCCTACCCCATGGCGCGCAAGGGCGAGCCCGGCCGGGCGCTGGCGCTGGGGATCTGGGCCTCGTTCTTCGGCGCGCTGATCAGTGCCGTGGTGCTGATCGTCGCCGCGCCGCCACTGGCGATGATCGCCGTCAAGCTCGGCCCCTGGGAGTACTTCTCGCTGATCCTGTTCGCCGTGACGGTAGTGGCGAGCCTGGTCGGCAAGTCGATCCTCAAGGGGTTGATGATGAGTCTGCTGGGGCTGTTCGTCGCCACGGTGGGTCAGGATCCGATGATGGGCGTGCCGCGCTTCACCTTCGGTGTCGACGTACTGGCGGCCGGCATTCCGTTCCTGGTGGTACTGATCGGCATCTTCGCGGTCAGCCAGCTCGCCAGCGAGGTCGAGAACCCGACGGCACTCCAGCGCGGGGAGTCGCTGGTCAGCGGCAAGCTGCATTTCCGGCCGCTGGCCGTGATGCGCGAGGTGCTGAGCCGGCCGGGCAACCTGCTGCGCTCGTCGATGCTGGGTGTGGTCATCGGCGCGGTACCCGGCGCCGGCGGCAGCATCGCCAACCTGATCGCCTACGACCAGGCCAAGCGCGCCTCGAAGACCCCGGAACGTTTCGGCACCGGCATCGCCGACGGCGTGGTCGCCTCGGAGTCCGGCAATTCCGCCACCGCCGGCGGCGGGCTGATACCAATGATTGCGCTGGGCATTCCCGGCAGCGCCGTCGATGCCGTGCTGATGGCGGCGTTGATGGTACAGGGCGTCAGTGTCGGCCCCCGCCTGATCATGGACAGTGCGGATCTGGTCTATGGCATGTTCCTGGCGATGTTCCTGGCCGCCGGCATGGTGCTGGCGTTCTGCCTGATCAGCATGCGCTGGTTCCTGCGGATCACCGAGATCCCCAAGTCGATCATCGTGCCGGTGGTACTGGTCTGCTGCGCCGTTGGCGCCCTGGCGCTCAACAATCGCATCACCGACCTCTACCTGCTGATCGGCGTTGGCCTGGTCGGTTATCTGCTGGCGAAGCTCGACTATCCGCTGGCGCCGCTGGTACTGGGCGTCATCCTCGGGCCGATTGCCGAGACCAACCTGCGTCGCGCACTGATGGCCGACGAGGACTGGACGCTGTTCTTCACCCGACCGATTTCGGCCGGGCTGCTGATCCTGGCCGTACTCTCCGTGGTATTTACCGTTCGGCGCCTCCTCCAGCAGCGGAAGATTGCCCGGACCTGAGCCCGCACGCGGCCGTTTCGCCCCCTCCGCCGGGGCCCTCACCGGGGCATGGCATACCGCCACGATTGTGCTAGTTTAGCGCCCGCCAGATCCTTGGAGGCCGCATGGCACGACACCACTTTTCCGTACCCACCAACGCCTCCCCACGCGGGCGCATCGGTCTGGCGCCCATGGAGGGCGTCATCGATGCCGACACTCGCGCCCTGCTGAGCGAGGATGGCGCGCTTGACTGGTGCGTCACCGAGTTCGTGCGTGTCGTCGACGCCAGATTGCCGCCGCGGGTATTCCTGCGCCACTGCCCCGAGCTGGCGACGGCGGGCGCCGCCGGGCCGATCACACCTTCCGCCACCCCGGTCACGCTGCAACTGCTGGGCTCCGACCCGCAGGCCCTGGCGGCCAACGCCGAGCAGGCGATCACCCAGGGCGCCACGCGTCTCGATCTCAACTTCGGCTGCCCGGCCAAGACCGTCAACCGCCATGACGGTGGCGCCTCGCTGCTGAGAACGCCGGAGCGCGTGTACGCCGTGGTCGACGCGGTGGCCGAGGTGGGCCAACGGCATGGTGTTTCGGTCAACGCCAAGCTGCGGCTCGGCTTCGACGACAAGCAGTTGGCGCTGACCTGCGCGCATGCGGCCGAGGCCGGCGGTGCCGGGGAGCTGGTAGTTCACGCCCGTACCCGGCGCGAGGGCTATCGACCGCCCGCCCACTGGGAATGGATCGCCCGGATCCGCGCAGAAGTCGGCGTGCCGGTGGTGGCCAACGGGGATATCTGGTCGCTCGAGGACTACTGGAAGGCGCGCACGCTGTCAGGCTGCCGTGACGTCATGCTGGGCCGCGGCATGCTGGCAGACCCCTGGCTGGCGCGGCGCATCCGCCACTGGCTGGAAACCGACGGCGAACGACTGGCGCCGACGCCGTGGTCGGCTCGCAGCGCCCTGCTGATCCGCTATGCCGAAGCCAAACGCGGCGCAGGAATGCCGGAGAAGGTCATCGTGTCACTGCTGAAACAGTGGCTCAACATCATGCGGGGTCGAGACCCCGAGGCAGCCACGCGCTTCGTGGCATTGCGACGGGAAACCACGCTGGCGCCCTTTGTTGCCGGATTGAGCGACCTCGGGTCGAAGTCGGACTCGGCCCACTCAGGTCCGTCGGCTCGCGCCTCTGCGACGATGGCGACCTAGAGCGACGGCCCTACAAACGAAAACCCCCGCGCCAGAGGCACGGGGGTTTTCGATGGTATGGCGCGCCCGGGAGGATTCGAACCTCCGACCCCCTGATTCGTAGTCAGGTACTCTATCCAGCTGAGCTACGGGCGCTTGAATCTTGTGAAATGACACTGGCATAGCGCAGTGCTTGGTGAATGGCGCGCCCGGGAGGATTCGAACCTCCGACCCCCTGATTCGTAGTCAGGTACTCTATCCAGCTGAGCTACGGGCGCTTGATCCACGTCTCTTTCACACAGTGCCGATCGTGTTCTTCGCGCTTGCGAAAATGGCGGAGAGGGAGGGATTCGAACCCTCGATAGGGCTATAAACCCTATACTCCCTTAGCAGGGGAGCGCCTTCAGCCACTCGGCCACCTCTCCCCGATCAGCACGGCGCGTAGATTACCGATTCCG
>NZNW01000118.1 GCA_002695065.1 Salinicola sp.
GACGACGGAGAGGAGCCAGTCGAGGTGCCCGATGGCCTCCAGCAAGACGTCGTGGACATCCGAGCGGCGTGGCTTGGCTCCGTATTCGAAGAGGGGCGCGAATTCGAGCAGGGTGGTTTCTGCGAACACTTGGGCGGCCTGGACTCGAGGACCGAGGGGCGCATCGCTGGCGTCTAGCACCACGCTTGCTGCCCTTCGGGAGGCCGGGTAGTCGTGGCCCATTCGTAGGAGCCACGCGCGCATGGAGGCCTCCTCCGCCCCGTCGCCGTCATACATCTCAGTGGCCTCCGAGGCGCGGCCGAGGTGCACGAATGCGTTCGCTTTAACGCTCCGGGCCGCTTCGTTGTCCGGTTCGAGGACGAGCGCTTCGTTGGCCGACTGGAGGGCGCCTTCGTAGTCGTCGCTGAGCAGGCGCAGGATGGCGCGGTTGGCGAAGCGGCCCTGCGGGGTCCCATCCCACAACCGCAGGATAGTTTCAAGGTGCGGCTTCGCGAGGGCCGCAGCGTTTGGGTCGGCGATGTAGATGTCGGCGAGGATGCGGTGGGCCTGACGGAGCTCAGCGCGGCCGTCTTCGTCGAGGTTTCCGAAGTCTACTGTGGAGTAGCTGGCGACGATCTCTTTCGCCTCCCGCTCAGCGTCGGCGTGTCGGCCCTCACGCTTGGCGGCCTCCGCGAGAGCCAAGCGTGATCCCTGCTCGGCGTCCGGTTCGTCTTCCGATTCCGTCGCCGGTACGGTGACTTGAGCACCCATGTGGTCGCTGAACATCGCCTCAAGCCGTTCGAGTCTCGCCAGCGTCTGGTCCGTGCCTGATCGGACTTCCCCAGTGATGGCCTCTTGGGCAGATTCGATCTCGCCGAGAATGCGTCGGCCTTCGGGCGAGAGTTGGTGGTCGACCGCGCTCCGGACGGCGTCCCGCAGGTTGTCGGCCAGTAGGTCAAGCTGCTTCCGCTCCTGAGGACCGATCGCCATCGACTTCCGGACCACGAACGCCGCGTGCGGGTCGGCGATGAGGTCGGCGATGGCCTTCCGGTTTTCCTTGTGCTCGGCGAACCTCTTGACGAGCGCCCGTGGGGCGCCACTCCCATCGGCTGCGTCAGCGAACGCCCGAGCGAGCGTGTCCTTCATCTGCTCGCCCGTTGGGTCAGCGCCAGCGTACTCGCGGAGAGCGCGTGCCCAGGCCGAATTGCCCGTAGCCCGGCGCGCCGAGCCGATTACCTCTCCGACGATCCCGCCGAGGAAGGCGTCTGTGACGCGGACGATTCCGTCAGATGACATCTGGCCATGGGGGGGGCACGTGAAAATGAATGTACCAAGAGAGGGGTGACAGCTCATGGCACATGGCTCAGTACAACTTATGAGAATGGTGATTCTCAGCCGTTGTACCTTGGGGCGTCCGCGCGCTCGCTCCGACCGGGCGCAGCGACGGTCTGTCGTTTATTTGCAATAACGGAATGTCCATGTCTGATCCGTCTTTCCCCCTCGTCCCCCTCGGGTCGTCGCCCGAGGCCGGCGGCCTGGGTGCGGTCCGCCGGCCCGGTCCGAGCCCGGCCTCGGTGTACCTCGCGCGCCTGGCGCCGGGCAGCCGCCGGACGATGCGCGGCGCGCTCGCGACGATCGTGTCGCTCTGCCTGCCCGATGTCGAGGCGCCGCCCGCGCCCGAGGCGTTCCCGTGGGAGCAGGTCCGGGCGGCGCACGCGAAGGCGATCCGGGCCGCGCTGGCCGAGCGCTACATGTACACGACGGTCAACAAGACGCTTTCGGCGCTGCGCGGGGTGCTGCGCGAGGCCTGGGAGCTGGGCCTGATGGACACGGAGGCGTACCACCGGGCGGCGGCCGTGCGCGCCGTCAAGGGGTCGAGCGCGAGCGCGGCCACGGGCCGGTCGCTGGCCCGCGGCGAGCTGCGCGCGTTGATCGCCGCGTGTCTGACGCCGGTGTCGCCGCGCCAGGGCGCACCGGCGGTCGTGACCGAGAAGGGCCAGCGGGACGCGGCGCTGGTGGCGCTGGGCTACGGGTGTGGGCTGCGGCGCGACGAGCTGGCGTCGCTGCACGTGGGCGACCTGGATCTCGTGCAGCGGCGGGTCGTCGTGCGCGGCAAGGGCAACAAGGAGCGGGTGGTGCCGATTCCACCGGGCGCGTTCCACGCGCTGCGCGACTACCTGGGCGTGCGCGTGGGCGGGCTGGTGGACGCCAGCGGGGACGCCTCCCTCCTCTCCCCCTTATATAAGGACACGCCGCTGTTCGTCCGGGCGCGTCGCGGGGGCGGGCTCGACCGCGACGCGGACGCGCTGACGGGCCAGGCGGTGTACTACGTGCTCCGGACGCGGGCCGCCGAGGCGGGGGTGGCCGCGTTCAGCCCGCACGACCTGCGGCGGACGTATGTGGGCGACCTCCTGGACGAGGGCGCCGACCTGGCGGTGGCGCAGCAGCTCGCGGGGCACGCGAGCCCGACGACGACGGCCGGGTACGACCGGCGCGGCGAGCGGGCCAAGGAGCAGGCGGCGTCGCGGCTCGACGTGCCCTACGACGGGTGACGGCCCCTTCCCGACCAGAACGGCTCCGCCGAGCGCGCGCGGCGAGAGCGGGGCCCGCGCGAGCTCGCTCTCCGGGGAGGATCACAGGCCGACGGTGACAGTGGCCCCATCGGCCTGGAGGGTCCACGCCAGGCGGAGGGTGGAGACCCCTCCTGGCGTCGTCGTCCTGGACGTGGCGGGCTGGACTACGCCCTCCACGCGGACCGTCCCGAGCGGAGCCGGCCCGACCACCTCCAGTTCCAGCCGTTGCCCGACGACGCCGCGGACGCGCAGCGAGAGTTCGTCCGGCGAGCGCGTCACGTCCTCCACGAGGCCCGACGCCGAGGCGAGGTAGGCCGCCCGGGGGACGCCGCGGACCAGCTCGATGGTCGAGGCGGGACCGGTCAGGACGGCCGAGGGCACCTCGACACCGTCCACCAGGATTCGCTCGAAGGCCTCCCCGCTACCCGACCACGACACGCGTGCGGTCTGGCCAAGCGCGGCGAGGTCGTAGGAAACGTCGCCGAGCCCCTCTGGCAGCAGTGGACGGAACGACAGGTTCCACGGCGTCTCGCGGACGCCTGCCAGTTGGTAGAGCACATGGAGAAACCAGCCGCCCGCCCATAGGAACGTCGGCTTGTCGACGGCGCCGTAGGCGGTGGAGGTCCGGTCCGCGTTGCGGTACTCGTAGAACGCGGGCTGGCCGTTCGGGCTGTCCATCACCCCGGCGACGCTGAGGTAGCGCGTGAGCACGTCGCGGGCCTCGTCCACCCGCCCGGCGGCGATGAGGCCAAGGGCATACCACGCAGTCCCCTGTGGCCAGACGCCGCCGTTCATGTACACGCCTGGCGTGCCGACCTCCCCCTCCTGAAATCGGTACACGTCGGTCAGCACGTGGTAGTCCATCGGCATGGCGTTGCGGACGCCGACGTTGGCGTCCAGCAGTTCGCGCCGGGCCGTGTCGAGCAACGTATCGCGCTTCCCGTCGTCGAGCAGGTCGAACCACGCCGCGACCAGCGAGCCGGTGTAGTAGTGGCGGTCGGTGCTCGTCGCGTCGAGGCCGTTGAGGAGGTAGCCCGCCTCGTCGTCCCAGAGGTCGTCGACGAGGGCGCGGCGCATCCGGTCGGCACGCAGGACGTGGTCGGCCAGGTCGGCGTCGTCGCGGCCCAGTTGCAGCGTGATGGCGGCATACGCATCGAGGGCGCGGATGGTGAGCGCCGTGAGGTAGGCGCGCGGCCCGGGGACATGCCCGATGTCCCACCAGTCCGGTCGCTCGGCGACCATCAGCCCGTCGCGCTCATTGGCGAGCATCAGGGCCAGGCTCTTCTGGAGCGTCGGGTAGAGCGCTTCGACCGTCGCTGCGTCGCCACTGTGTTGCAGGTAGGACGCCGCGAGGATTACGACCCAGAGATGGTTCCAGTTGTCCGCGTTGGCTGGCTCGAGGACGTACGCGTCATCCTTCCAGTAGCGCGCGTGCGGCAAGATCGAATCGGCACGGACGAGCGACTGGACGTAGCGCAGGTCGTCGCGGACGCGGGCGGGGTCGAACTGGACAGCCCCGAGGTCGGTCAGCAGGAGGTCGTGGGTAAAGAAGAAGTTGTACTCGGCCGGGCTGGGCATCGGGACGAGGCGGCCCTCCAGCATGTGACGGTCGGCGCGGAGGAGCGCGCGGGCCAGGCGGTCGGTCTGCTGCAGCGCCGGATCCAGCCCCTCGAAGCGTCCCGCGTCCTGGACATAGCGTCGGATGCCGTCCTCGGTCGCCTCGACCGCCTCGGCCCACCCCGCCTCGGCGCGTCGGCGGACGGCCTCGGCGTCGCGCTGTCGGCTCGTCCCGACGAGGTGCGTGACGACTAGCGAGTCGCCGGGCGCGAGGTCGCGGGTGTAGCGGAACGCCGAGGCGGACTCGGCCGGTTCGCACGGCGCATCGGGGGCGGCACCCACGTTGGTCACGAACAGGGCGACCGAGTCCGTGTCGGCGGCATCGTACGCAGCCAGGAAGGCCGAGCCGTCGCCCACGAATGCCGTCCGCGTCGGCTGGCGGGTCGCGTAGGTGTGGGAGGTGCGGAGCGTCGTCGCCATCCGGGCGTCGACTTCGAACGTGGCACGGCGGCCGGACCGGTTGACCAGCGTGAGCTGGATCACGACGATGGGCAGGTCGTCGGCGAAGCGGTACGTGAGGGTGCCGTCGTAGCGCGGCGTCCGTCCGTGGAAGGCGACCGCATACGGGGTCCAGCGGTACGCCCACGGCGCCGTCCCGAGGGTGTCGGCCTCGCCGTCGACGCGGACGACGAGCGTCAGGGGCCGCGACTCGCCGCGCTCCCAGTAGCCTGTGCTCAGGTCGAGGCTGTTGGCGACCGGGTCGTAAAAACTGATCCGAGAGGGGACCGGCCGGCTGTCGTGGAACTCGACGCCTGCGTACGCACCGCCGACCTCCACCTGGCCGCGGAGCCCGTCGAAGGCGACCGTCAGCGAGTCGGTCCCCTGGGAGTGGACGACGGGTGCAAGGAGAACGAGTAGGCCGATGACCGGGGCGAGGAGTCGACACCCCGCCCCATCAGGAGACGAGGGGCAGCACGGAGAGAGAGACATGGCCTGTTGGAGAAAGAGGAGAACGAGGGCCCGGTGTCCGCACGGGACGAGGCAGGCAGGGGCATGCCGCGCGCCCTCCACTGGAAAGCCTTCCATCTTGCAGAATCCGTCCTGTCGCGTGATCCGCCCTTGCGCAAGCGGAAGGTAGTGGCTACTATCGAAGCGCTTCGATCAAAGCGCTTCGATTTTCGACATGGCCTCTCGCCCCACCATCTCCGACGTCGCCGAGGCGTCCCGCGTGTCCATCTCGACGGTGTCCCTCGTGATGAACGGGAAGGGCCCCGTCGCCGACGCCACGCGCCAGCGGGTCCTGGCCGCGGCCGACCGCCTGGGCTACGCCCCCTCGCGGAGCGCCCGCGGGCTCGCGGCCCGCCGGACGGGCAACATCGGGTTCGTGCTGCGCGAGGACCACTTCCGTCAGAGCGAGCCCTTCTACACCCGCGTCTTTCTGGGCGCCGAGTTCGAGGCGCGTCGGCGCGGGCTGTACGTGCTGCTCTCGACCGTCCCCGACCCGTACGACCCCGCGCGCCACGCGCCCCGCTTCCTGACCGAGCACTCGGTGGACGGCGTCGTGGTGGCGGGCGGCGTGGACGCGACGCTGCTGGAGCAACTCCGCGCACGGTCCATCCCCTTCGTGCTGGCCGACTACGCCTGGGACGACTCCCCCACGGTCTCGGCCGACAACCGGTCCGGCGGCCGCGCCGTCGCCGACCACTTCGTCGCCCAGGGCCACACGCGCGTCGGCTACCTCGGCGCCGACCCCGAGCACCCCAGCCCCGCCGAGCGGCGCGACGCCTACCTCGGCGCGATGGCCGAGGTGGGCCACCCCGTGCCCGACGGCTGGGTCGTCACCGCCGACGGGCCCTCGGACCGCCAGACCGGCGCGCTGAACGCGGGCCTCCTCTTGGACAGGGCCCCCCGTCCGACGGCTGTCTTCTGCGCCAACGACGCCCTCGCACTCGGCCTGCTGGACGCCGCCTCGGAGCGCGGCCTGGCCATCCCCGACGACCTGGCCGTCGCGGGCTTCGACGACGTGGACGGCGCGGCGCTCGCCAAGCCGCCGCTCACGACCGTCCGCATCCACAAGGAGACACTCGGTGAGACCGCCCTCGGGCTGCTCGCCGAGGGCCTCACGGGTGCCGTGGAGGAGATTCCTCCGCGCACCCTCGTCCCGACCGAACTCGTGGTCCGCGCCTCGGCGTAGCCGCAGCCCGGACCTCCTCGTCGCCGCGCGACCCGACACGGAAGCGCTTTTTCTCCCAGCCCCCTCTCAACATGTCGAGATCGCTACTCCTCGCGGCCACCCTCCTCGCCCTGGCGTGGAGCCCCGTGCACGCCCAGGCCCTCGTCGCCCAGAACAAGCTGTCGGACGGCGACTTCGAGTCGGGCGTCCCCTCCTACTGGACGCCCGACGGCGCGGGCGCCACGTGGTCGACCGAGCAGGCCCGCACGGCCGACCACAGCCTCAAGCTCTCCGGCACCGGCGCCGCCTCGTGGACCATGGACGAGGCCGTCCGCAACTGGGTGAGCGGCTTCCCCGGCACCCTCGACCTCGAGTTCGGGGCCTTCGTCTGGACCGACGGCGTCAACACGGCGCCCACCACCGACGATGCCAAGTTCCAGCTCGTCTACTCGTTCCGCGACGCCGCTGGCAACGACCTGCTCGGCACCGACGTGGTCCTCGACCTCCCCCAGTCGACCGCCTCGACGGGCGGATGGACGGAGGTGACGACGGCGGACCTGGGCGCGATCACGCTGCCGGCCGCCGCCGCCAGCGCGACCATCGCCCTGCGCAAGGGCGCCAGCGCCACGGGCACGGTCTACGCCGACGACTTCTTCGTCCGCACCGGCACCGAGGGCGAGTGGCCCGGCGACATCTTCAACGCCAACGTCGACGTCTCGGGCGGCTGGTACTACTACTGGGACAACTTCCCGCGCGGCGGCGACTGGCCTGCCACGCAGGGCTTCGACGTGACGGTGTCCGACACCGAGGCGCACACGGGCTCGCGCAGCCTGCGCATCGAGCAGCTCGACCCGAACGCCAGCGAGGCGGTCGCCATCTCGGAGCGCGTCCCGGTGACGCCCGGCGTGCCCGTCGTGGTGTCGTACTGGGTCAAGACCGAAGGCAACGGGGATCCGTCCACCATCGGCCAGGGCGACAACAACGTCGGCATGACGGCGCTCTGGTACTCCAGCCTGGAGTCCGGCGCGGCGGGCTACAACGAGCTCGGGGGCCTCGACATCCGGCTCAACGGCGAGTACAACCCCCAGGTCATCCCGCTGCTGCCGCAGCAGGCCGACAACGGCTGGACGAACTATGCCTTCGTGGTGTACCCCCGCGAGGACGCCGTCGGCATGGAGATTCGCCTCCGGTACTGGCACAGCTTTACGGGCGTCACCTACTGGGACGACGTGTACGTCGGCGACGCGCCGGACGTGGTGTCGCAGCTGCCGAACCTGGTCGCCGAGACCAGCTTCGAGGGGTCGTCGCCGTCGTACTGGGCCGCCTCGGGCGCCGGGGCGACGTGGTCGGCCGAGCAGTCGCGCTCGCCGAACTACAGCCTGAAGCTGGCCGGCAGCGGCGCCGCGTCCTGGACGATGGACGAGGCCGTCCGCAACTGGTCGCCCCGCTTCCCGGGCAACGCCGACCTCGAGTTCGGCGCCTTCGTCTGGACCGACGGCGTCAACACCGCCCCGGCGACCGACGACGGCAAGTTCCAGATCGTCTACTCGTTCCGTGACGCGGCGGGCAACGACCTGCTCGGGACCGACGTGGTGCTCGACGTGCCGCAGGACGCCGCCTCGACCGGCGGCTGGGTCCGCCTGACGACCGCCGACCTCGGCGCGATCGTCTTCCCGGCC